>JALVSV010000432.1 GCA_027024125.1 Methylothermaceae bacterium
GTCCAACCCCGGTTTCACGGACAAGGCCCCGGAGGCCGTGGTGCAAAAGGAACGGGAAAAGCTCGAAACCGCCCGCAGCGCCATGGAAAACCTGGCAGAACAGGCGGAGCGCATCCGCAACCTGTAAACTGATTTCAACTCAAGGAGAATATCATGAAGATATGGAAGACAGCCGTTATAGCCGCCGTAGTCAGTACAAGCACCGCCTGGGCGGGATTTGGCGATATGCTCAAAGACACGGCAGGCAGTTATCTTAAAAGTGACAGCGCCACTTCGAGACTCAGCCAAGGACAAATCGATGCTGGATTGAAAGAAGCCCTCAGCATAGGCGCCGAGCGCGCCATCGACTACCTGGGCCAACCCGGCGGATTCCTGAATGACGCCAAGGTACACATTCCTCTGCCCTCGGCCGTGGACAAGATCGCCTCCGGCCTGCGCATGGCCGGCCAGGGCGCCCTGGTGGACGAGTTCGAAACCACCATGAACCGCGCCGCCGAGGCCGCCATTCCCAAAACCCTGGATATCGTCAAGGAAACCGTGAGCAACATGACCCTGGACGACGCGCGCAAGATTCTCAACGGCGGGGATGACGCCGCCACCCGTTACCTGCGGGAAAAAGCCGGGCCATCCCTGGAAAAAGCCATCAAGCCCATCGTGTCCCAGGCCACGGACCAGGTGGGCGCCACGGCAAGCTACAAGCAGCTCACCGGCAGCGGCGGGGGCATGCTCGGTGGCCTGCTGGGAGGCGGCAGCCCCCTGGATCTGGACAGCTATGTCACGGAAAAGACCCTGGACGGGCTCTTCTACAAACTGGCCGAGGAAGAAAAGGCCATTCGTGAGAATCCCATGGCACGCAGCACAGATCTGTTGAAGCAGGTTTTTGGGAAATAAGCTGCTCTACCTGGATATCCAATGAATTATCAATCCATTGCAGTAAATATTTAATGGAAATTGGATATCTTGGCGCCTTTCTCATGGGCCTGTTCGGCGCCCTGCATTGTGTGGGCATGTGCGGCAGCATCATGGGCGTACTGACTTTCAGCCTGCCCGCTGATACTCGCCAGCATGCTGGGCGGCTGGGCGCCTACCTGAGCTACTACAGTCTGGGTCGCATCCTGAGCTACAGCCTGGCAGGCGCTTTGGCAGGAGCATTTGGCTCCGGACTCCTTTTGAGCATCAGTCCGCGCTACGGTCACACCCTGTTGCTGCTCTTTGCCACCACATTGATGATTGCCGTTGGCTTCTATCTGGCGGGCTGGTTTCCCGGCTTTGCCCAAATCGAAAAGGCCGGCGCGCCTATATGGAAAAAACTGGAACCTCTAGGACGTAAACTGTTACCCGTCACCTCCCCCTGGCAAGCCTTGTCATATGGTCTTGTCTGGGGTTGGCTGCCCTGTGGGCTAGTCTATTCAGCTCTGTTCATTGCCTTGGGTCAAGGCGGCTGGATTCAGGGTGCGGTATTTATGCTGTTGTTTGGCATAGGCACCTTGCCAGCGGTCATGGCAACAGGTATCTTTGCCGGACAGATATTGCGCTTCTCCCACAATCCGCGCATGCGTATGATTGCTGGATTGTTACTGATTGTTTTTGCACTCACTGGACTGATCATAAACTGGTAGAACAATGAACAAAGCCCCCCATAACGAGCTACTGGGAAAATCGCCCGAATTCGAAGCCTTGCTACGCTCACTGGATATCGCTGCCGCTACGGATGTGACACTTATTCTGACGGGCGAGAGCGGCACGGGAAAGGAGCTGCTCGCCCGTTATGTCCATGAAAACAGCAGGCGCAGCACAGAAGCTTTCATCGCCATCAACTGCGCCGCCCTTCCTGAAGGCCTGGCGGAGTCCGAATTGTTTGGCCATGCAAAAGGAGCATTCACGGGTGCCACGACAGAAAACCCCGGCCGCATCAGCCAGGCGGAAGGCGGCACGCTGTTCCTCGATGAAGTGGGTGAAATGTCCCTGGATATTCAGGCCAAGCTACTCCGCTTCCTGGAATCCGGTGAATTCCAGCCGGTGGGCAGTGTGAAACAACGCCATGCCAACGTACGTCTGGTCGCAGCCACCAATGCCGATCTATGCAAGAAAGTGGACGATGGCAGCTTTCGGGAAGATCTCTATTACCGCTTGAACATTATTCCTTTTCATGTGCCTCCATTACGCGAACGCACAGGAGATATTCGGTTGCTGATCCCCCAAATCACACAGCGCCTCGCAACAGCTTATGGCCTTACAGCACCGAACTACAGTGAGGGCGCGATGAAATATCTGGCCAGCTACGCCTGGCCGGGAAACATCCGTGAATTACGAAATCTGTGTGAGCGCATGCTGATCCTGTTCTCTGGAAAGGAGATTCACGAAGGCAATCTGCCACAGGAAATCCGCCACCAGCAGACCAGACGCTGGACCTTCGATCTGCCCGATTCCGGAATCAAACTCGATCAACTGGAACGCGAACTGCTACAACAGGCGCTAGAGAAAAGCCAGGGCAATCAGAGCAAAGCTGCCCGCATACTGGGTCTGAGTCGTTATGCCTTCATGTACCGCCTGAAGAAGTACCAGTTACAGTAGTTTTCTGCGTACCAATCAACCGGAACGATCTTCAGTCCATTTGTGGACGCATGTGTGGGAACAACAGTACGTCCCTGATAGAGGGCACATCGGCAAAGAGCATCACCAATCGGTCGATGCCAATCCCCTCTCCTGCCGTGGGCGGCAATCCATGTTCCAAAGCACGCACATAGTCTTCATCGAAGTGCATTGCTTCATCATCTCCCGCATCCTTCTCCTCGACCTGTTTGCGGAACCGCTCGGCCTGATCTTCAGGGTCATTCAGCTCTGAAAAGCCATTGGCAATCTCCCTGCCACCGACAAAGAATTCGAAACGGTCGGTGACGAAGGGGTCCTGGTCGTTACGCCGTGCCAGGGGTGAGACCTCTGTGGGATAGGCGGTGATAAAAGTCGGATCCTTGAGCCGGTGTTCCACCGTTTTCTCAAAGATCTCGATCTGTATCTTGCCCAGTCCGTAGCCCGATTTAACCTCTACCCCAAGACGCCGGGCATGGTCCACGGCTTTTTCTCTGTCATCCAGGTCTTCTTCCGGAATATCCGGATTGAAATACAGAATGGACTCTTTCACCGTCATGCGAGCAAAGGGCTTGCCAAAGTCATAACACTCGCCCTGGGATTCGATCACGGTATTGC
>JALVSV010000433.1 GCA_027024125.1 Methylothermaceae bacterium
CCACCTGACTCGGCTTGAATAGATGACAGAGCCCTGTCCCTGTGGTGCACCCGCTTGACAATGCTGCGAATCAAAAGGTAACGTAGAATGCTATCTTTGATAAACCGGTATTGGAAAGCACTGGAACCAGATGGCAATGAAAGCACAATCCCCGGCCAAAAACGCAACACCTCCCCGCATTCCCGAAAGCCTTAGCCACATCATCGAGCGGGATCTTGACGACTGTGATGTCGTATCAACCTCCATCGAATGTGGAACGGTCGAGGATATCCGTATTGAAGTTCCAGACGACATCTTCCGGGCCGCCGAGCAAAAGGTCCAGAACGTCCGCTCCCCCAGCATTCAGGAGAAAATCGAACAGGGTATTCCAAAATTGCCCGCCCGGACGATCGATATCACCGAGGGTGCCACGGAAACGGTCCTGAACATTGTCAGCGACGATGCCAAACCTGCCACCTTGTCATTTGCCTTTCCCAATAGCTGTCCCATTCACCGGGGGTTGGGCGGTGGAGCATTCAATACGACGGTAGACAGCGCCATCATCAACCTGGCGATCTGCCGGGCGCTGGGTTTGCCGGTAAAAGATTTACCCAAAGCCCATCTCTACTTGACTCTGGACAGGGATCAGGCCGAACAGGTGAGGCAACAGGCCAAGCCTTTTCCCAACCTTGACATCATCTGGGTGGATGGCAAACCCCGGCGCTCCGTTTTCATCAAGAACAAAGATACCGGGGCCGAGATCTATTTCAGCACTCCCTATGGTGAGATCAATACCTCCCACCACATTCCTTCCATGCGAACCCCCAGGTTCCTGCTGCTCCACAATCAGCCGGACGACAAGATTTTCTGGGACGTGGCGGTTCGAGTGCGTAACGATCTGGTGGAACACTCGGTGGTGTGGAGTGTCGGCTCCAATCAGATTCGCGATGGCATTGACCGCTATGCTTCCCCGATCGGTGTATGCGAGACCATGACCCTGAATCTGGGGGAAGCCCTGGCATGGATCCGCAAATCCAATTCACCCTACATCCGCAATGACGACGTGCTACTGGAGCACCTGGAAGAATATCACGGCGGTGAAAAGAAACCTTCTGGACGCACCACCAGCTTCGTGCGTATTTTCGGTATCTTCAAATCGGAACTGAGCCAGGAAAAAAGTCTGGTGCTACCGGAAGATCCCGAGAAACGCCGTATCGTCGCACAACGATGCGCCGATATTTTGCACCGCTTCGGGGTACGTGAAAGCGTGTTCATCACCGATGGCGGCAACCCCACCATCGCCAGCTTCAAGTACGTGGACAAGAAGGACAATATCCGCAAGAAAGTCCAGTTTTACATTCCCATTATCGATCAGGGAACCGGTGACAGAATCGACCAGATCATCCAGGAATCGGGCTGTGACATCAGCCACAAGGATGCCACTGGATGCGGAGATTCCTATACCGCTACCGTGTTGGCCCTGAAACAGATCACCGGAAACAGGATCTTCCCCACCACCATAGCCATCATGGCCAACCATATTGCACGCTTGGTCTATGCATTACCATACTCCAACCTGATGGAAATCGAAGAATACTGTCCGGGAATCACGGAAAAGATTGTCGCCATGGCCCTGAAGAATCTGGACGAAATCAACACCGATTGCAGAGAGCACAATCAGCTCGCACTGCTGATCTCCAGAGCCCGCTCGCTCATCTTCCAGGCGCTGCGCTGATCGATCCCCACAACTGGGACAGGCGGTTTAACTGCAGGTCGACCTCCCGGGCCAGAGCCAGCTGCTCCAGTGCCCGGCGAAGGTTTTGCCGCGGATCCCTGACCTTGAAATAGCGGTTACCCAACAAATAATCGGTCAGAAATCGCAGTCCCAGTTCGAAAGGCAGCAACCATAGCGATTGGGGAACCAGATCGATCTCCATTTCGGTCAGAAACCTCCGGGACTCTCCATACCATCCCGAGAGCAGGGCTATCGCTTTGTCAGGATCAAACCGGCCTCCGTTCCCGCAAGCAGCACGGACGCAATCACCGATATCGTACAACACTCCGCCAGGTTTGAGTGTATCCAAATCCACCCAGGCTACAGGGTGCGTCCCGGAAACATCAAACAATACGTTGTCGAGCTTGGGGTCACCGTGAACGATGCGAGTCGGCAGTTCTGCCTGCTCCAGGACCGAGGCCCTGACACGAAAAAACTCGATGCCAGACAGGGCCGAACTTAAGTCTGAATCGATGTATCCCTGCCAGCCGGCAACCGCCCGATCGAATTCCCGCAAATAGCCGGTTGTCACGTGAAACCCAGGCAGGGTATCGTGAAATCCGGAAGGCTCAAGATCTGCCAGAAGACCGTGCAGACACCCCAGACTCCAGCCCAATGACCTTGCCATCTGAGTGGTCTCGACCCGCTTCAGCGTGATGCCATCGATGTATTCCAGCATCCGCCAGTACTGGCCTTGGTGTTCGAACCAGTCTGATCCGGAAAGCGTGGGAATAATCCCGGGTAGCGATATCCTTTGCCCGGGTTTGCTGGCGATATGCTCAAGCACACGTCGCAGATTGGCCATGTTCCACTGGGGACGAGGGAAGATAGAAACGTTGATCTTTTGCAACACCCCCCTGTCCTGATCCGCGGTGACCAGCCAAGTATCGTTGATGAGACCGGCTCCCAACGGGGTGATCTCCCGCAAGCTCCCACCAAGTGCGAAATGAGAGACCGCAGTGACGACCGTGTCAGCGCCGCTCGCCTCACCGCCAACTGGAAACGCCGACGATTACGCTCTTTCGCCAGCTCACCTTTTTTGAGCAGAATGTAGAGCGCGCCTACGCCACCATGATGTTTTTGGGCGCTGTGGAAAGCCAACACTTCAGGTAACATTGGCAACCAGCGAAACAAACAACTTTTTAGCAGCCCTTGCCGCTCGGCCATTTCACTGCCACGGCCTCCTTTGCCGTGAATGATTAGAGCACAGCGCACCGACTCCCTGAGGCATTCATGAATGAAGTGATATACCTCTCGCCTGGCCTGGGCTACAGTCTTATGATGTAGATCCAGCAATGCCTCGACCGGGTACTCCCCTCGTTTCAGCTTACGGAATACCCCAGTCTGCACACCAGGACGCTGATATTCCAGTATCGCATGGGAAGGAAGAGGTTCGATGAAGGTGGTCGGCAAAAAATTCACATCATCCAGCATCCTCTCGGCCGCTTCTCGGCGATAGGATTGTCCGGGGGTCGGGCTTCCCCTTTTTGCCACCGGAATTTTGTCGGTGGAAAGCGGGCGAATGCCGGACATCGCCTGTTCAAACAACTTGTCCTCTTCGTTCATCTTTTCCTCCTTCGGGAAAGCCCCATTCTATCGCCAACCCCAGAATCCTTAGTATTGATGTCCGTCACTCTCACAAAGCGGTCACAGAGAGATCGGATATGGGAACCGTACGATTCTGGTCTTTTCAATGCGAAACTTGTATCGTTGACAGCATCGTTGTGCGATTGGTTCTGAAAATATACCAGTCGTATCGGTGCATGACAGTAGCCTGTTGTCAAAAGGCCAGGACAAGGGTCAATATTGAGGATCATCCTATGGAACACACCAACACCAAGACCAGGTATCAATGGTCAATCATTTGTATCCACTGGGTGTTCACCCTGCTGATTCTTGCTTCCCTGGGCGTCGGTTGGTACCTGTCTAGGCTGACACCGGGCTCCGACAGATGGATTGGCATATTCAATTTGCATGTATCGCTGGGAATAACCACGGCCTTCCTGGCCCTGTTAAGCCTGGGGCTGCGGCTGATCCACAAGGCCCCACCTTACTCCTCCCGGTTTTCCCTGACGCAAAAGGTGCTCGTCAGTGTCGTGAACTGGCTGCTTTATATTGCAATTCTCCTTCTGGCCATCAGCGGTTATCTTCGGGCCGTGTATAGCGGCCAGAATTTGGCCATTTGGTCCTTCAAACTTCCCAGCTGGGGAACGCCAGACTCCATTCTCAGCCAGATTTACACCGAAATCCACGTTTTTACGGCCTTTTTTTTAGGCTTTCTGATTCTGATCCATGTTTTGATTGTACTCATATATGCCCAGTTGGAACCTGGATTCCTGCGCCGTATGCTGCCAGGAAAAGCCGATCGCGGCAGAACCCTGATGCCAATCGATGCTTCATCCATCTTATCCACCAGAATGAGGTGGCTCTCACGAAGTTTCATTTTTTTTGGCTGGACAGGGTTTGGCCTGCAGATGTCCATAGCTGCATTGTCACTTTTGATTTTACTGTTCGCCAGCTCAGGGAGTATGGTCAGTCCCAATACTGCCGGAATCGAGATGGGGATTTTCTGGGCCAAATGTGCCATCGTGGTCCTCGTATTTACGTCTCTCCTTTCATTCTATTTCACCCGAATAGGGAAGAAACTGGCTTTGGCCGAGGGAAAGATCGATCTTTTCAGCCTGATAACGTCGATGCGTCTTTTGAAGTCGGGCCTTCTGTTGAGTCTCATAGGTGTCCTGTTGGCTTTGATAGGAACGGGGATGAGTATTACCGTTTTCATATCCAAAGTCGTCTCGCAACCTCCGGGTATCGCCATCACCGATCCTCAGAGAATCATTCGAGCCTTGGATGTCTTCGTATTGCTCGCCAATGTCAGCGTCATTGCCGGACATGTGATCACTGTATTCATTTGGCTCTGGCTATTGTGGAGAACCTACGTATACCAAACTGACATCAAACAGCAAAACCAGCCAAAGCCCACCGCTCTTTCTGAGTAAACATCGAGGCCCAACAGCCAGATTCAACGAAAAGCAAGCGGCAGGTACTTCTACCACCCCGCCTATCTCGCCACCCCTCCTGCTGCGGTCACAGCCTTCAGCCAGCCATATATCCGTTTGGCCAGCGCCTCCCCATATCCCTGATATTCGTGCCCGGCCCCTGAAATTTTCCACTGCCGAAATCCTTTCAGCCCTTTGAGCGACTGATAACGGTCATCAGTTGTGGCTCTGATCCTCGAGCTATCATGCTCAGCCGTTATATCAAGTACTGGAACCTTCGACTTGAACAGCCATCCAGTCATTTCCCCCTTCCGATCCTGTGGCCACCAGGGGCTCATCAAAACCAACGCACGAACTGAGCCATCTGGATACAGACCGCCGTAATTCAGCGCAACCACGGCGCCAAAACCATGGCCGATCAGGGCGATGTTCTCGATGCCTCTTGCCTTCATACGTGTCACAGCCTCTTTGATTCGTTGACTGGCATCTGGAATGAGCGGGTAATATTCGTCCAGTTCTGCTTCCGGTTCGAGTACTGGCAACTGTAAGCTCAAGGTACTCCAACCGTGGGCAGGCAATAATTGACGGAGCCCAGCCAAGACATCGGAATCGGCTCTGAAACCGGCATCCGGCAACAGAATGGCAACCCCTTCGATTGTACTGGATCGGGCATCATCCAGTATGGCCACAAACGAATGGCCTTTGTTTTCCAGTTTTATCAAACGCCCCCGCTGTAAATCAGCACTCAGGCTGTAGGTAAGCGCCGTTTCTTCGATCAAATTGGGGGAAGCCCACGAGATGGACACGATCAGCCATAAGACAAGAATTCTGGCCATACCTGTCACGGCAACAAAACCGCCGCTCCCTGGAACCTGCCATGACGAAGATCGTCGAGCGCCTGATTGGCCTGTTCCAATGGATACGGGTGGACATCGGTTCGAATTTGCATTGTCGAGGCAATGGCAAAGAAGGCCTCGCCATCCTCACGGGTCAAATTGGCCACCGAACAAACACTTCTCTCCCCCCATAGGATTTCATAGGCAAAGGAAGGAATATCACTCATGTGAATACCCGCACAGATGACCCGCCCCCCTTTGCGCACGGCCCTGAGGGCCTGGGGCACCAATGCGCCCACCGGGGCATAGATGATCGCCGCATCCAGTGTGACGGGCGGCAAGACATCACTGTCACCCGCCCATACGACCCCCAAACCCAGGGCAAAATTCTGCCCTTCACTGTCTCCAGGACGGGTGAATGCATAGACTTGTTTTCCCTGCGCGACCGCCACTTGGGCAATGATGTGTGCGGCAGCACCAAATCCATAAAGCCCCAGTTTTTCGGCACCATAGGCCAAAGCGTAGGAACGGTAACCGATCAAACCTGCACAGAGCAATGGCGCGGCATGAACGTCATCATAATTGTCCGGTAGAGGGAAACAGTAATCCGCCTCGGCCACTGTATATTCCGCATATCCCCCATCGAGGGTATAGCCAGTGAAACCAGGAGAATCACACAAATTTTCCTGCTTCATCAGGCAAAAGCGACACCGTCCACAGGTATGTCCCAACCAGGGAACCCCCATTCTTCGCCCAACCTGCAGACGACTCACCCCTTCCCCCAGGGCGATCACCTCGCCCACGATCTCATGGCCAGGGATCACTGGTCGCTTGGGATCGGGAAGATCCCCGTCCACCAGATGAAGATCGGTTCGACATACACCACAGGCTTTGACCCGTAACAGAATCTGCCCCGGACCGGGTTCTGGCACCGGCAATTGCACTTGATGAAGAGTCCCTCCAGGGCACTCCAATATCATGGCAAGCATATTGTGGGCCATTGGTGCCTCCTGTAAGATACTTGATCAATAATAGTTAATAATACAACGATCTTCTGCCACAGCCCTCCACCATGTATGAACCCATTGCAGCTGCACGAATGGTTATCGCCCGTGAGGGTGATCGACTGGTTGTCCGGTTGCAAGGTGACTGGCTCATCACATCGACCGACCTGCCTACGCTTGACGAGGTCATCGTCCAGCTGAAAAAACAACCGCCCCAGGTAGTCCTGGTAGAGGATGGAGGGATCTCCAAATGGGACAGCACCCTGCTGTTACTGTTATATCAGCTGCGTGATTTCTGCCAGCAAAAGGGAATCGAACTTGAATGCGGATCTCTGCCGCAAGGCGTACGGCGTCTACTAAAACTTGCCACTTCCGTCTCACCCGCCCAGCACGAAGTTCATGAGGAAGAGCCGGGCTGGTTGGAGCAAGTCGGCCTGAGCACTCTGAACCTATGCCAGGAAGCTTATGAATTCATTCATTTCATTGGCGATGCCACGCTGGCAGTGGTCCGGTTCTTCAAAGGGCAGGCCCGGTACAGGCCTCGCGATCTGTGGCTGCTGATCCAGGAGTGTGGACCCACCGCCCTCCCCATCGTGACCTTGATTTCACTCCTGGTAGGGCTGATCCTTGCTTATGTGGGCGCCCTCCAGCTGGCGATGTTCGGTGCCCAGATCTATGTTGCCGATCTGGTAGCCATCGGAACGGTGCGTGAAATGGGTGCCATGATGACCGCCATCATTATGGCAGGCCGCACAGGGTCTGCCTATGCAGCGCAATTGGGCACCATGCAGGTCAACGAGGAAATCGATGCCCTGAAAACCCTGGGACTGTCACCGATGGAGTTCCTGGTCATACCCAGAATGCTGGCTTTGATCCTGATGGTTCCCCTGCTCACCCTGTATGCGGATCTGGTGGGGATGTTGGGAGGCGGTCTGGCATCTGTGGCCATATTCGATTTGACGGTGTTGGAGTACCTCAATGAAACCCAGCAGTCTGTAGATATGACAGATGTTTTCGTGGGCGTTTTCAAAGCTGCGGTATTCGGCATCCTCATCGCCACCTCTGGCTGTCTACGAGGAATGCAATGCAAGCGCAGCGCCCAGGCAGTGGGTGAAGCGGCCACTTCTGCAGTGGTGACCTCAATCGTCGCCATCGTGGTCAGCGATGCCCTGCTCACCATCTTGTTCACCAAACTGGGGATATAAAGGTGGCCGAGCCCCATATCATCGTACGCGACCTCACCATGGCCTACGGTGACAGAATCATTCAGAAAGATCTCAACTTCTCCATCAGCCGGGGCGATATCTTCATCATCATGGGTGGCAGTGGATGCGGTAAAAGCACCCTGCTGCGCCATCTGATCGGCCTCATTCGCCCGGCCAAAGGCCAGGTAATCTATGGAGACATCGATTTCTGGGCTGCAGAACCCGGGATCCGTACGCAAATCCTGCGCCGTGTGGGGGTCCTTTACCAAAGCGGTGCCCTTTGGAGCTCCATGACCCTGGCCGAGAATGTCAGCCTGCCTCTGGGGGAATACAGCAACCTGGAACCCGCAAAGATTGCCGCCCTGGCCTCTTTGAAACTAGCCTTGGTGGGACTGAAAGGTTTCGAGGATTACTATCCTTTCGAAATCAGCGGCGGGATGCAGAAACGGGCTGGTCTGGCCCGCGCCATCGCCATGGACCCTGACATTCTTTTTTTCGACGAACCCTCTGCAGGTCTTGACCCCATCAGCGCCAAACACTTGGACGATCTGATTGTCGAGCTACGCGACAGCCTGGGAGCCACCGTGGTGATCGTCACCCATGAATTGCCCAGCATCATGGCCATTGGCACCAATTCCGTCTTCCTCGACGCCGAAAGCAAAACGATGATCGGCCAGGGTCCCCCTAAACAACTCTTGGCAGCCCCACCCAACCCCAAGGTACACGAATTTCTGACCCGTGGAGGAACATTATGAGCAAACAGGCCAAACCTGCATTGATTGGCGCTTTCGTCATTGGCGCCATTTTTCTGCTTCTGTTGGGTCTCATGTTCTTCGGCGGCCAAGAATTCCTGGCCACGAAAAAGCGCTTCGTGTTGTATTTCTCTGAATCGGTCAATGGGCTCAATATCGGCTCCCCAGTCAAACTCAGGGGAGTCCAGGTGGGCAAGGTAGTAGAAATTCAAGTCCAGTATGATCCGAAAAAAAACGCCTTGTTATCCCCGGTCATTATTGAAGTCAACCCCGAAATCATCAAAATCACCGCAGATTCCAAAAGCCGATGGCGAAAAAACAACATCGAGCAGGCCATCGAAAATGGGCTCAGGGCCCAACTGGATCTCCAGAGCCTGGTGACGGGCCAGCTTTACGTGGCTCTTGATTTCTTTCCTGACACGCCCGTTCATCTGGTTGGACTGGATGAAGAATACGAGGAAATTCCCGTCATCCCATCCAGCCAGAAGGAAATAAAAAACACCATCGAAGAACTGGTGCGCCAAGTCCGCGAATTGCCGCTGAAAGAAATCTTCACCAAGCTCAATTCCACCCTAACCCACATCGACGAGGTAGTCAGTCAACCCGAACTGAAACAGGGTGTTCAGCGCATGGACAATGTTTTGGCCAATCTCGAGAAATTGACGACAAATCTGGATCAGGAACTCGACGAAGTCACCAGCAATCTGGATGGAACTTTGAAAGTATCACGTCACCTGCTTGAACGATTGGATAACACCCTTCCACCCCTGGTGGAACAAACCAAGCTCACCATGAAAAGCGCTGAAAACACACTCAATGCCATGCAGGGAACCCTTGGCCCCGACTCGGACCTCAGCACCGAAGCCTATTCCACCCTCAAAGAAGTCAAGAGAGCCGCCCGAGACTTCCGGATACTCACTGAAATGATTCAGACAAGACCTGAAATCTTGATTCGAGGAAAGTAATGAAACATCCGTGCATACTTGCCTTCACTCTGGTATCTTTGCTCTCCGGTTGCACGATTACCAGGGAAAGCCCCCCCACCCATTTCTACATCC
>JALVSV010000434.1:0-279 GCA_027024125.1 Methylothermaceae bacterium
GCCAAGCAGCGCATTGATGGGAGCGCGTTCAAGCTTCGTTTTCAGCGCCTTGATCTCATTCACATCGAGCGGCTCGCGTCTGGCCGACACTGTATCGATCACATAGCCGGCCATCCAGTCGGCGGCCTCCTTGTCGTCGGTCCAGTCCGGCCAGAAAGTCTCAAACCGTTCACGCACGCGGGCAAAAGTTTCTGCGGGGATACCGGCGCGGGCGGTTGCCTCGAATGCGGCCTCGAAGGCCCGGCGCATCTCTGCCAGGCTCACGCCCTCG
Organism: Methylothermaceae bacterium; assembly: GCA_027024125.1. Lineage (GTDB taxonomy): Bacteria > Pseudomonadota > Gammaproteobacteria > Methylococcales > Methylothermaceae > Methylohalobius. Next base: position 272 of record JALVSV010000434.1, read on the forward strand.
TCCGGCCA
>JALVSV010000434.1:289-3207 GCA_027024125.1 Methylothermaceae bacterium
CCGCATCTCTATATGGCGTTCGTCCAGCGGCCAGAGTTCGATATCGAAAGCACGGGTGACGAAGGCGTCATAGCGCAACGGGCCGGCCAGACCGCCGGGCAGACTGGTATCGAGAATGTCGCGCAACAGCGCCAGGCGCGCGCCCAGCAGGTCGATCTGCTGCGGCTCATCCAGCGCCACGATCCGGCGCCAGACCATATGCGTATCGGCATCCGGGTCGCGAAACCTTAAAACCGTTTCACCTGGCGGGCCAAGGCTGAAGGGCGGCGGCAAAGGGGGCGCGGCGGCAATCGCCGGCAGATCCGGCAGGGCGGCCTGCAATTCCCGAACCGAGACATCTCCGATAACGATCAGGACGGTGTTTTCCCTTTTGTGGGTCTGCGTGTGCAGGGCAACCGCGTCCTCCGGCTCGAAGGCGGCAATTCCCGGCCTCGTGCCGAGCACCGGGCGGGCTTGCGGATTGGGTTCGTAGATAACACGGCGCAGCGCTTGGGCCACCTTGGCATCGGGGTTGTCCCGCAAGCGAAGATCGTATTCGCGCAGCAGGATGTCGCGTTCTTCTTCCATGAATTCCCGGGGCAGCTCGATAGGCTCGAGCACGCGCGCCAGCGTGGAAATCAGCTCTACCAGGTCCGACTTGTCGCCGCTCAGCCAGTAGCCGGTGGCCAGGCTTTCGGCCCAGGCGTTCGTGTCGCGGTCCTCGGGGCGGCTTTCGGAGCCGATGGCGTTCTGCCAGGCCAGATGCTCGGCATAGTGCATCAGCCCCGGCGGGCCGGTCTGATCCGCTTCGCCCGACTGGATGATCAGGTGCGCGGTCACCCGGGCGATGTCGGGGGTGCGGATCAGCCAGGCCGCGCGGAAGGGGGAGTTGTCGATATGTACTGGCATTGGGATATCCCGCCGCACCCAGAGACCGACACCGCCGAGCATAATTCCGAGCACGACGATGGCCGCTGCCAGCCAATAACTTTTCCAGGGCTTCAACACACTCACGGTTGCTGCTCCGGTTGCTGCATGGGAGTAGCGCACCGCCGATCAGCAAATCCTCGACTATCAAAGTCTTGCCAGATGGAAAGCGTTACCTCTTCGGGCGAAAGGTAGCCTGATGCGTCTCTATATGTGGCCATCGGAGAACCGTAAATCTCCTGCAGTATCTGGATATCCAGCATGCACAGACCCACAGGGTTTTGGTCCGACAAGCGTGCGATCTCATCGGGATCAAACCGGCCCTGCCAGAGTTCCGGGGTGGGAATAAATTTTTCCTCGACGATTGAGCGGGGAAACCGATCTACGTCAATGTCTTCTAACAATGTGAGGAACTGAAACCACTCTTCCGCAACCAACCCCGAAAAATAGCTTGAATAGCCAGTTTTCCATTGATCTGAGTTCTGGTTCAGAAGCATCATCCCATAGATTTGGATGTTCCGCCCCTGACGCACAGACAGTGAAAAGACTTGGGCGAATGAAGAAACATACAGGGCCGGATCAGATGTATCAAACTGCAGTCCAGTAACCTTGCGGAAGTTCGTATAAGCAAATTGGAGTTCGCGTCGGCTGACCGGTCCATCCTGAACATCAATGAACAATGTCGTTCCCGAACGACAATTGGAAATGTCATCCACATAGTCTATCGTGACGGAGAGCCGCGGGAACGATCTATTCAGTACCTCAGCAAAAGCATTCAGGCGTTCCACAAAATTCGGGCTGATTGTTGGGCCGAAGGCGCAAGCCACGTGCCGGGTTTGGAGCATGGCCTTCAATGCTTTTTGGTCGTCTGATGCTTTTCCGCCTGTCACGATCTCCAGTGGAGATTTAGGCCAGTCCACATCCTTTGGCGCACTCACAGTTAGAAAAATGGATATCGCAACGGTACTGGTGGCCAAGATGGCCGCCAGTACCGTCTTCCCTGTTGGCACAAAAAACACCATCAATTCTGGTACGGATCCCAGTTATGGCAACCAAAACACTTTTGCGGATTGGAGCCATCGGCAGCAATCCGCGCGGTAATATGGAGGACAGCTTTCCCAGATCGTGTTGGTTGGACCGGCGGAAAACTTCTGCGCGCTGTCATCGAAGTGACACCGTCCCCATCATATGCAAACTGAGGAGAATTGTTCAGCAACCGCGCGTTGTTGCGGTTGCCAGATTTCCGGGGTTTGGAGCTTCCGCCACTGCTACTCCTCCCACCTCCACCAAAGCTGACCGGTGCATGGAGATCATCAAGACGGATTTCGATTTCCTTCGACATTTCTGTCTCCCTTTTTCTGGCGGGAAAGGCATGCTACCTTCCCCGCCGTTGCTGTCTGCCGGGCTTTCCTGCCCGGCGGCTCGATCGGGGGAAGGGTTCTTGATCAACCTTTCCCCCACTTTTGCCCGGGACCATCCATCCGGGGCAAATTCGGGCTGGCGTCAGTGCCGCCAGAAATAACCCCCCAACGTATTCGGGCTGTCGACCACGGGGACCTGATGGGGCCAGCCAATTGGTTGCACCGATAGCTCGCAGGCATTCAGCGTGACCGACAGGCATTTTCCATCTTGCATTCTCCCTTGCTCCTGTCTCTTTCACCCCCTGTATTTCGGGACCGAACCGCTATTGAAATCGAGCACCTTCCAACTCGCCGTTCTTCGTTTCAAGGTCATACTGTACGTTCAGAGCATCAATGCGGTCCGCCAATCCGTCTACTGTCCGGCAATCGTTCCTGAATTCCCGCCAGGCCTCCCACACGGCGAAACGGTGATGCTGATGTTCATGTTCTTCGAGTGCCGCCAGTGTTGTTGACCAATAATTCTTCAGTTCGGGTGGCATCGCGTCCTCGTCCGAATGCCGCGGGAGATCAATGGTCGAACTGATCGCAATCATGCAGTCTCCATCTTTGTCTTCGCCCCACTCCACCTCCGTGATAGTTATGGCATGGCTC
>JALVSV010000435.1 GCA_027024125.1 Methylothermaceae bacterium
ATTTCTGAATCCAGGCCATGTCTGTTCAACCTGCATCCCCCATCGGCAGTCGCCCCCCTGTTATCGCTGCATCGACTACGCGATCTGCCAGGCGGGAAAAGGGAAGACTTTGAATCCAGGCACTGCCGGTACCTGTCAATGTAGCAAGAAACATTCCCTCCCCCCCGAAAAACATGCTCTTCAAACCTCCAGCCAGTGTAATGTCATAATCGATTCCGGCACTGAAGGCCACAAGGCACCCGGTATCCAAACGCAGGGTTCCACCCGCCAAGTCTTTTCTCACGACGGTGCCTCCAGCATGCACAAAGGCCATACCATCGCCCTGCAAACGTTCCAGAATAAAACCTTCACCGCCGAAGAAACCGGTACCCAGTCGCTTCTGAAACACGACGTCGATCCCGGTTCCAAGCGCCGCCGCCAGAAAAGCGTCCTTCTGACAGATGACCTCTCCGCCAAGTTCGGCCAGGTTGAGAGGAATCACCGCACCTGGAAATGGCGCAGCGAAAGCGACGGTTCTCCGCACCTTGCCATGGTTGCTAAAATGGGTGAGAAAGACCGATTCACCGGTGAGCATGCGCTTTCCCATAGAAAACAATTTGCTCATGAATCCGCTCTCGGAACCATCTCCCAGCCGGGCGGCAAATTCGATGTCGTCCTCCATATAGGTCATCATCCCGGCCTCGGCCACCACCGTCTCACCCGGATCGAGTGTGATCTCCACCATCTGTAGATCGTGGCCGACAATTTGGTAATCGATTTCGTGACTTTGCATTCTCTGTCTCGTGGATACGGCAATCGTCGTGAAGAAATCGGCTCAGGGGAGCAACAGATTCCCTAATATTCGCTCATAAATTTCGGTCAGGCGATCGAGATCTTCGATCCCCACCCACTCGTTGACCTTGTGGATGGTGGCGTTGACCGGTCCCAGTTCCAACACCTGGGCACCTGTGGGGGCGATGAAACGGCCGTCGGAGGTGCCGCCACTGGTGGAAAGCTGCGCTTTCTCACCCAGGACACTGAGCAACGCAGATTGTACGGCATCGATAAGATCCACACCGGCAGTCAGGAACGGATTGCCAGACAGGCGCCAATCCAGCTCGTAATCCAGCCCGTAATGGTCGAGGATAGCGGTCACCCTCCGCTGGATTTCATCCGCGTTGAGTTCGGTGGAAAAACGAAAATTGAACATCACGTCAAGCTGTCCTGGTATCACGTTTTCAGCACCGGTCCCCGCCTGGAGGTTGGAAATCTGGAAAGAGGTAGGCGGAAAATGCTCATTACCCTGGTCCCAGACCTCGTCCACCAGATGCTGCAGCGGCTGGGCAAAGCGGTGGATGGGATTGTCCGCCTTGTGGGGATACGCCACGTGACCCTGGATGCCGAACACCCGCAAGCGGCCATTGAGTGAACCTCTACGGCCGATCTTGACCACATCCCCCAGCCTTTCCTCGCTCGAGGGCTCGCCCACCAGACACCAGTCAATCTTCTCATCACGGGCCTCCAGGATCTCCACCACCCTGACCACCCCATCAAGGGCAATTCCTTCCTCGTCCGAGGTCAGAAGAATGGCGATGGACCCTCGATGGTCTGGATGTTTGCTGAGGAAACGCCGGCAGGCCACGGTGAAGGCGGCTACCGATCCTTTCATATCGGCGGCCCCACGTCCATACAGCCGGCCATTGCGAATGTGGGGCTCGAAAGGAGGCGAAGTCCAGCCGGTATCAGGTCCTGGTGGCACCACATCGGTGTGACCGAGGAATACCAACAGAGGCCGGGCTTCACCGCGCCGCAGCCACAAATTTCGGGTGTTGCCGAAATCGAGAAACTCCGGTTGGAATTCCAGCGATGCCAGTCTTTCCACGATCAGATCCATACATCCGGCATCGTCTGGGGTCACCGATGGCCTGGCAATCAGGGCCCGGGCCAGATCGAGGGTATCGTTCATGTCAGCTGCTCATACAGATCAGGATCGAAACCGACCAAAATAGACTCCCCCTGCTCCAGGACCGGACGTTTGATCAGGGAAGGATGATTCAACATCAACCACCTGGCCTTGTCCCTGTTCAGATCTTTGCGATCTTCTTCCAGCAAACGCCGCCAAGTCGTCCCTCTGCGGTTGACCAATCCTTCCCATCCCAATCGGTCCAGCCACACGTCCAGACGCTCGGGATCAACCCCTTCTTTTTTGAAGTTGTGGAAATGATAGTCGATGGCGTGTTCATCCAACCACTGGCGTGCCTTCTTCACCGTGTTGCAGTTGGGAATGCCGTAAAGCTTGACCACATGTGGCCTCAATCCCTGAGCAATTCATTGATGCCCACCTTACTGCGGGTACGTTCGTCCACCTGCTTGATGATCACCGCACAGTACAGACTATGACTGCCATCTTTGGCTGGCAGGCTGCCCGGCACCACCACGGCACCGGCCGGCACACGACCATAGGAGATCTCACCTGTCATGCGATTGTAGATCTTGGTACTCTGTCCAATGTAGACACCCATCGAGATGACGGCTCCTTCCTCCACCACCACACCCTCGACGATCTCCGAGCGAGCACCGATGAAGCAGTTGTCCTCAATGATGGTGGGGTTGGCCTGAAGGGGCTCCAGCACACCACCGATGCCGACACCACCGGACAAATGGACATTCTTGCCAATCTGGGCACAGGAACCCACCGTGGCCCAGGTATCCACCATGGTGCCGGAATCCACGAAGGCACCGATATTGACATAGGAAGGCATCAGCACCGCTCCAGAAGCAATGTAGGCACCACGACGCACATTGGCCAACGGCACGACCCGGACCGCGTCGCGGCGGAAATCCTCAGGCCGGTAACCGGCATACTTCATTTCCACCTTGTCGTAGAAATTGGTTGGCGCACCGTCCATCATTCGATTGTCATTGATGCGGAAGGAAAGCAACACCGCCTTCTTGAGCCATTGGTTGACGACCCATTCACCATCCTTTTTCTCCGCCACCCGGGCCTGCCCCGAATCCAACAAGCAGATCGAAGCTTCTACTGCCTCTCGAAGTTCGGCTTCGACATTGTGCGGATTAATTTCGGCCCGGCGTTCGAATGCCTCTTCAATGATACTCGGTAATTGTTCACTCATCAGCCAATCCCTGTTATGTTTCAATCATAAAAACGAAAGAGGATACCTGCCCTGTTGATGTCGGTTCAAGTCACATCCACAGTCACCACCGC
>JALVSV010000436.1 GCA_027024125.1 Methylothermaceae bacterium
GATCGGCTTCGCAACCGTCCATCATCCCCTGATGGATCCGGTCGGCTGCGCGGGCAGCCCCCGTCAGGGCCAGAAACACCCCGGAGGAGAAGACCGGATCCAGAAATCCAGCGGCATCTCCGATGCTGATATAACGCTGACCATAGCGGCGCCGGTTGAGATAGCTGAAGTTGGCTTCACTGCGAACCGGCCACAGTTGCGCGGCTCCCTGAAGCAACCGGGCAAGCCGCGGAGAAGCCGTTACATAACGCCAAAACAAAGTCTCCTGGTCCATCCCTGATGGCTTCTTGTTCCGCACCACCAAACCGATACTGACCCTGCGTTCTGACATTGGAATCACCCACAGCCAGCCGATGTCCACCATCAGGATCCAGATATTGCCGGTGGTATAAAGCTCATCGGCCAAGGCTCCCTGGATCGGGCCAAAATGGCTGTAAAGAGCGAAACGGCCCAAGGTGTCGATCCTCTCGATGTTGCGTGCACGCCGTCCCATCAAGGCGCTCCTGCCCGTCGCATCGACAAAATAGCGGGCATGGTAATGTCGGCCTTCAGCCATGACCTGAACCCCCATGGGCCCGTATTCCACCTCCGTGACCTGGCTTTCCATCCGGGCATCGACTCCATGGGCCAGGGCATTGTCGAACAGCTTGCGATCGAATTCCGCACGTTCCACCTGATAGGCCCGCTGCGCCTGCCCGCTGAGCTGAAAAAACATATCCTGGCCGCTCGTCTCGTCGATAAAGACCGCTCCGGCCTTGAACACGTTCCCCTCACTCCAATCCAGGCCCAGACGGCGTATCACCGGTTCGCTGTATGGCAACATCGACTCGCCAATATGAAAACGGGGATGACGGCCCTTTTCCAACAGCAGCACACTGTAGCCGTGCTGAGCCAACAGCGTGGCAGCGGTACAGCCGGCAGGACCTCCTCCGGCAACGACGACGTCGAAGTTGTATTTCATCGGATCATTCCACCTCCACGCACCATCCCTCACCCAGGGGAACTTTGATGGACCTCCCCGTGGTCCCTGACGTATCCAGCCGCTTTAGCAGGGGCAATACAGCAAGTACCGGTGTCCGAAATACCATCTCCTCAAGACCCTCGGGCAGCCCGACACCGAAATCCTGCACCAGGGCGCCGCACCGTCGGCCCGTATCGCCGGCTTCCAGCACCATTGCCAGAGCCACAGGAAGCGTTCCCATGCCAGGCTGCAGATACCCGGGCCAACGCTCATCGTAACAGACCACCAATAGTCTCGGGTTTTCCGTCATCAGCCGGCACCAAGTCTCCAGCCAGGTCATGGCCACGGTTTCCCGGGCGGCCCCCATGGCTGTGCTGGCCTGCCTGGATTCGGTGGCGATGCTCCAGTATCCAGCAGCGGTATTGTGGACCGAGTTATGAAACTGGGTCGGCGAGATCCAACCGTCGGGTTGGGCCAGTTGGATACACAACTGATCGGTCACCTGCATTTCTCCACCCACACTGGCGAAAACCGCAGGCAACGCCCTGGGATCGATACCGGCGCGCTCACAGGCAGAAAACCCGGCACACAGAGCCAGGCGGGTCGCCTGACTGGTGCGGCGACGGATGGTGGCCGGCAATCGGCTGGGGTCGACTGGATCGACATCGATATCAAAATCTTCAGGCAACGCCAGATCGCTGCCACAGACCGCCCATCCCCGCAGGGAAATTCCGGTTGCCTTGGCACCGCGGCAGGGACTGGAATGAAGGCAGGCGGGCAGGTCGTCACCGGAACGCGCCAACAGCACGCTGGCATTGCTGCCACCAAAACCGAAAGCATTGCACAGCGCCAACCTGGCTTCCGTGGGCTCAGGATCCTGGATGACGTTGATGGGACACGACGGATCCAGCCGCTGCAGGCCGCAGGTACCGGGAAGTTGACCTGCCCGGAGGGACTCCAGTGTGACAATGGCTTCCAGAGCCCCCGAGGCGCCCAGCGTATGGCCGAAAATTCCCTTGACGCCACTGCAGGGAGTATCGCTGCCTACCACGCTGGCCACTGCCCTGGCTTCCGACAAATCGTTGAGTGGTGTCGCGGTGGCATGTAGATTGACGTAGCCAATCTCGGCAGCGGAAAGGCCGGCCAGGGTCAAGGCGGAACGCATGGCCTCTTCAGCGCCCCTGCCCCGCGGTTCCGGCGCGGACATGTGGTGAGCATCGGATGACTCTCCCACCGCCAACAGGTGGGGGAATCGACGATTGTCGGGGTGAGATCTTTCCAGCAGCAACAGAGCGGCTGCCTCGCCGATATTGATCCCCTGCCGCCCGGCATCCATGGGCTTGCAGGGGCCTGGCGAAACCAGCTCGAGGCTGTGGAACCCCTGCAGAGTCAAGCGGCACAGCGTATCCACCCCGGCCACCAGGACGGCATCACAAACGCCTGCCTGAATCAGGCGTTGACCACTTCCAAAGGCCTTGGCGCTGGATGAACAAGCGGTGGAAATGGCGTATACAGGTCCCTTCAGCCCCAGTTCCAAGGCAAGAAACTGTGCCGTGGCCTGGATCGCATGTTGGTGAAGAAAATCGAATTCCTCTGGCATCCTGCCATGGGTGATGAAATGGGCATAGGCCCGCTCCGAATCATAAATACCCGAGGTACTGGTTCCGAGCACCAGACCGATGCGCTCAGAGCCGTAACGGTCAGACAGATGGCCGACCTGGGCCCTGAATTGGCCGGCATTCACGGCCAGGAGCGCCAGTCTGGCATTACGGCAGGCATAAGCGGACAGTTCGGAGCGAATGTCCGGAAGCGCACCCGCATATTCCCCCACCAGGGTGTCGAAAGGCAACTGAAACAGACGGATAGGCGCCAGGCACGGAGTGTTGTCACGTAACGCGATCTTCAGGGCCTGATTACCCCAACCTGCAGAAGTCACGCATTGCCAGCCAACGATGGCGACAGGATCTGGACCTGCTCCCATCTCAGTCCTTCATTCCCGGTGCCGTCATCACGTATCCCTGATTCCTCCATCGGTGCATGTGGCCTTCCAGCAGCCGAACGTCAGGGCACCCAAGTCGGCGCAACTTTGGAGCGGCATAGGCTGCCCTTGGGCCATGCTCACAGGTCACCACGACCATCTGGTGTTTACAGGCTTCAATCACTTGCGACGGGGCGCTGCTCACATCGAGGAATGGTATATGCACGGCACCGGGGATGTGGCCTTTCATATACTCGGACTCCGAGCGCACGTCGATGACCAGGGGCGCATCCCCTTTTTCCATCTGGGCACTCAGAGTGGCGGGAGAGACGACAGGCTCTGTACTCGCACATCCGGCCAACAATATACTAAGAAACAAGACTCGCTTGATCATGTTCTTCCACACTAACGGATTTCGGTTCGCACACCGGGTCTTGGATCGTGCTTCTGTCACAGCCGCCCGGGATCAGGGTCCAGGCCCGCTTTCAGCTGCCCGATCGCCCGGGAGTACCACAGGACATAACAAAAAACCGATGACCACCCCGCCCGTCACGGCAAGAGACAGGGCTTTCAGCGCTGGATTGTTCGCCAGGCCCAGAGCGGAGAAGGCCACGACAGTGGTGAACATCGATGCCCCCATGGCACGATAAGTATCGACCGCATCTCCAGCGCGTCGTTCAGAATAGAAAATACCGTAATCGACGCAAATTGCAACGGCAAGCATGGCAGCAATGAGATGAAAGAAACTGACCGGTTGGCTGAGAATCGCAAAACAGGCAAAGACGAACACCAACCCGCTCATCCCTGGCAATAGCACCTTGAAGGATCGGGCCGGTGACCGATACCTGATCAGCAACAATGCCAGGATGACACCCACTCCCACCCCCAGAGCGAGGAGAGCCCGCCGGCGGTAGGCGATCGCCAAAGCGTTGATTTGTTCCCGCTGACTGTAGTACCTGACTCCCAGCTGGTCTGACAACGAAGCTGCTACCGCCTGCGGATCGTGTGGTCCCAGCCATATCGCCAGATGTGTTTTTCGCGGATGCTGTTCCACTTGTCCAGGCAGGACTTCCTTGACCTGAGAATTCAGGATGGTTTCCGTATCCATCCAGCTCCCTGGCAACTCTCCCGGAACAGTTAACCCCAGGGAGTCGACAGACAGGCCACTTCGGTTGAGCGCCTCATGCCACGCGCCGACAAACTCGTTGGTGACGTGCTGGGTATAGTGTCCCCAATTTTCCCTTTGCAGCTGCAAAGACACCAGCCATGGATAGATGGGATGAAAAGCGCTCAAGGCACCGTTTTCTTTCAACCTTCTAAGGACCCTGGTTGCTTCCTCCCCCCGCTGCAGGGCCGTCTCGAGATCCGGAGCCTCCACCAGAACCGCCCTTCCCGGCTCGATTCCCCCGAGGCGCTTCCGCAGCTCTGTGTCCTGTTGCTGTAATCTGGCATCGAAACCTGCCAGCCTTTCCAGATCGTCCAGCCATTGCAAACGGGGCAGTAGCAACAACGCCCCACCCAATGCCAAGCCCAATGCGACCTGCATCAGCCGCTTGTGGGTGACCAGCCATTGCTGGCAGGAGACGAAGATCCGAAGCGAAGGGGTACCACCCACCACTGGTCCATCCAGCCACATTGGAACCCCATACAAGGTCGTCAGCAACGCTGTGACGATGCCGGCCGAAGCGAATACCGCAGTCTGCTGAAAACCGGGATATCCGGTCGCCGCCAGGGCGAGGTAGCCGATCACCGTGGTGATCGCTCCCAGCGACAGGGCGGGCCACAACCTGCCGGCGACTTCCGCCGGTGGCAACTCCCCCCGGCAATGGGCCAACAGGTGAATGGGATAGTCGACACACACACCGATCAGGGTCGCACCCAGGGCCAGGGTCAGGGCATGGAGATTACCGAACACCCACTGAGTTGCCAAAGCCCCAATCGTGCAGGCGAAAGCGAGCACCAAACCGATGGCAGGCAGCACCTGCCATGAGCGGAACAATACCAGCAACACCCCTGTGACCCCCAACCCGGAAGCGATCGTCACCCGGCTTACATCCTTTTTGACCCGCTGCTGGGCGGAAACGGCGAATACTGGCACTCCAGTCATTCGCAACTGGTATGTTCCATCCTGACCTTGGTTCAGCCTGGAAAATGTCTGCCTGATCCTCTGCTGTAAATCCCGCTGCCGCTCGATGTCGAAAGGGGGGTACCGAGCCTCAAGAACGATGGGATAGAAATCCTCAACCCGGGTTGCCATCTTTCCGAACAAGTCGCGCCAGTCAGAGAAGGCATGAAAGGTCAACAGAAGAGGATCCTTCGGTGCAACCCTCTGCACCAAGTCTCCAAACGGGGACAGCAGGGCTTTCTTCAAACCTCTGGCCCGCTCGTCCAGGGACTCGATGGCAAAAAGATCCGCCGCCTCGTCTTGTGGGTTCAAACTGTAGATCAAGGGCGCAAATGCGGCGTATCCAGCCATCAGATCGGGAATTGAAAAGGGAGGCTGAAAGGCGGGCCAGACCGAAGAAACCCCGGGCAGATCTTCCATGGCAGCGATGAAACGACGGGAAAATCCAGGCAGATCCGCAGCTGTTCCGGCCTCCGGTTCGATCGCCAGTAGATAGCGGCGGGCAAACACTGTGTGCTGAAAACGCTCCACCATTCGACTGCCGGGGTCACTTCGTCCGAGAAAGAACACCGACAGCCTGGTTTCCAACTGCAGTTGCCACGCCAGCAACCCCAGCATTCCAGCCAGGACCAGCAAAATGGCCAAACGCCGTATCATTCCCCCGCAGCTTCCTGAACCAAACGGGCGATGGTATAAGTCAATTTGTCGCCACGCGCATCCAGAACCATCCGGGTAACTGACCGGTCCCCATCCCGCTCAACGATTTCGAGCACCTGCCGGTTACCCTCGAGATCCCCATGCATGGAAACTTTCCTGAAGGGTGCCGATTCAGGATCTTTGGGAAGCAATTGCAGGCTCCAGTTTTTTCCTTCTTCGACATATTCGATGTGATAATGACCGCGAATCGGCTGAAAATTCCCCTGTAATAGCTGCCGAAGCAACACGATTCCCTCGGCCTGGGGCATGGATGTGGGAAGCCGGATTCGATGTCGCTCGCCGCTTGAGGAATCGAAATAGAGCAACCGGGTAGGCGTGGCAACCATGATCACCCGCTGGGGTGACAGCTGGAGCTTTACCATGGTTCCAGAAGGATCTGCCAGCAGGTATCCACTACCCTTCCAAGGCTCGGAGAGCAACGCCAGGGTCCTGGTTTCCTGATACCGCATTTGCACAGGCTCGCTGAGTTTGAACCGGCCTGCAGGATCGGAGGCCGGAAGCCGAATCCCCCAGAAAAGCAGACAAATCAGTAGCCCTATTCTTCCCACAAACGTCGTCCCTCCCGGGCAACCGCCCGGAAAGTCTCATGAGGAAGAGGCATTTCCCCCAACTCGCTGAAACGCCAGCGCCGATAGAAGAATTCCCCCAGCAACAGGGCCGCCATCAGCAGATAGATACCCAGCGCATGGAACCAGAACCAGAACCTGTCGTCACCAGCCATGCTCAGCCCCATGGAAACCATGGCCATCACTAAAAACAGCACACACCACACCCAGGTAAGACGGCGTAGATAGACAAGCAGATAGGGAGGGATTTCCCTATATTGCAAGCGCACCATGCGCTCGATCAAAGGGGGAGGATGAATCATCAGGGTACGGCCAAATTCCCAGGCAACGAACAGAAAAGCCACCGCAGGAACCCAGCGGGACACCTTCGGCCCCACCAGTATCACGCCCATCCCAAGCGAGATGCCCAATCCTGCCAGCAACCAGCGCATCTTCCCTTTCGTCCTGGCTGCACGCCACAGCAAAATGGTGGCTATGGCAAGGGGAGCATATCCTCCAGCGTTTACATCCAGCCATTGCAGCAAAAAGGGGTAGGTCAGAAACAAAAGCGCGACTGCAGTTCCCCACAACCAGCCTGGCACTTCAGGCATTTCTGTTAGTGGCCACGAACTCAGCCAACGACCTGAGAGAAGCGAAGATTTTGGCATTTCTATCGTCGTTGGACACCAGCTTGATACCATATTTGCGGTCGAGCATCACCCCGATCTCCAGGGCATCGATGGAATCCAGGCCCAATCCCTCACCAAACAGGGGGGCTTCCGGATCGATATCCTCAGGAGAGACATCCTCCAGGTGCAATCCCTGGATCAACAGTTGCTTCAGTTCATCAATCATTTCGCTCAAGGGGATCTCCGCCATATCTTTATCTATTCAATTGACGATCTCTTTGACCTTACCGTTTTTGAAACGCACGATAAAGGTATCGAACCGTGAGGCCCAGTAGCGCCATTCATCCATGTCGAGCGTGGGCGTCTGGGTAATCGGCGGATACCCGATCGCTGCGATGACGGCCTTCTTGGACATGCCAGGCGCCACCTTGCCTTCGAGAATGAGCTTGCGCTCAGACGGGGTGAACTGGTTGAGATTCAATTTCTGCCGTGCCAGCATTTTATGGAATGCCTTGCCGATGGTATCGCCTGTATGCTTCTGCACATTCTCTATCTCGACCTCGGGACCATTGGGAAGGATCCTGATCATGAACCCTTTTCTCCCCCAACTGATCAGCTCCACCGGTGTGTTGACAGGCACCAGAAATCCCTTGCGATAGTTGGTGGTACGGTGGCGGTTCTTTTCGTACTGGAAAGAATACTGGGTGTAATACTTTCCCCCGAGCTCTATATCTGGCGGCAGGTTCGCTTCCCCACCCTTGAAAGCCTTTGGGCATCCTGTGAGACCAAGCAACAACAAGACACTCATGACCGAAAGCAGGACTATGCGGAACATGGATTGACGTTGATTCATGTTTTCCCCTCCATCTGACCCAATCCGCACTAAATCTAGCACATTTGCCACGCAATCCGTAATTGAGGGCATTGATTCTCCGGAAAATTACCTCTACGGCAAAGCTCAGGATCCGGCATTTTGTCGAATACGCCTCATCTCCCCCCCTATCGCGACCGGGGCTCCGTCATCTATTCGGTCCCGGGGCAGGTGATCTGCTTCGAAAAACGCCGTGAATACTTCCTTGTAGGCTCCACGCCGGCGTCCCTGCCGGCGAGGCTTTAGAATCAGACCACCTGCCCCTTTACTCAATCCCTTACGTGTTTAGATGACGTGGTCCTGCTATCGCGACAGAAGCCGGTTTTGACAATGAGTGACTTCGGATAAACTTACCAATTGCCTGCAACCAATCACTTTTCACGCCATGGATTATTCGAATCTTGGAGAAACCGGTATTCAGGTCAGCCGCATCTGCCTCGGGACCATGACCTTTGGGGAACAGAACTCCCAGAAAGAGAGCCACTGCCAACTGGATCTGGCTTTTGAACGAGGCGTCAACTTCTTCGATACCGCCGAGATGTATCCGATTCCTCCCAAGGCCGCCACCCAGGGACTCACCGAGACTTACGTCGGTCACTGGCTGTCCAGGACCGGCTTGCGTGACAAGGTCATCCTGGCCACCAAGGTCACAGGGCCGGGGGACTGGATCGCCCACATCCGGGGTGGCCCGCGTCTCGACGAAAGACAGATCCGCCAGGCACTTGAAGGCAGCCTGACACGACTGCGCACAGATTACATAGACCTCTATCAGGTCCACTGGCCGGAGCGGCGTACCAACTTTTTCGGCCACCTTGGTTATCGGCATCAACCTGAAAACGATGGTGTTCCGATCGCAGAAACCCTGGAGGTGCTCGCCAGCCTGGTGGAGGAAGGCAAGGTCCGCACCATCGGGATATCCAATGAAACCCCCTGGGGGGTCATGCAATATCTAAACCTTGCCCACCAGCACGGATGGCCGCGTATCGTCAGCATCCAGAACCCTTACAACCTGCTCAACCGCACCTTCGAGATCGGCCTGGCGGAATTCTCCCACCGGGAACACGTCGGGCTACTGGCCTATTCGCCGCTGGCATTCGGGGTACTCAGCGGCAAGTATCTCAATGGTGCCCATCCACCAGGTGCCCGCCTGACCCTTTTCCCCCACTATGCCCGTTACAGCGCGCCCCATATAGAATCCATCGTTCGTCGTTACGTGGATCTTGCCAAAAGCCACGGACTGACCCCAGCCCAGATGGCACTGGCCTATGTCAACAGCCGCCCCTTCCTGACAGCCAACATCATTGGCGCCACCACATTGAAGCAACTGGCTGAGGATATCGACAGCATCGACATCGAGCTCACGGAAGAAGTAATAGCGGAAATCGAGGCGATCCACGCAGCCTGTCCAAATGTGGCGCCGTAAGCATTTCTTCCCGGGCGGAAAAGTCCCACGTCCGTCCTGGAAACACGGTCCTGCACTCAGTAAAACCGAAATCGGTACCACCAACGCCCGACGATTTCGTGGATCAACAGGCGATTGCGCAGCAAAGCCCGGTTTTCCGGTAACCAGTCAAGGAAGGCATACTCGCTTCCAAAAGTGCAGAAATAGACCGTGGGTGCAGGCGTGACTTCAAGCCCCATATGCTCGAAAGCCTCCAGGGCCCTAGGCATGTGATAGGCATGGGTCACCAAAATGATACGGTGAATGTTGGCCCGTTCCAGAACAGCAGCACTGTAACGGGCATTTTCATAGGTGTTGTGGCTCTTTTCCTCCAGCCAGGAGACTTGGGCCCCGAATTCGTTTTCGAGAATATCGCGCATGATTCGAGCTTCGGAACGCTCTCCGGGCGCCCGATATCCACGACCGCTCACCAGAATGGGCAGCCTGGTCCGTTTCTGCAACCAGGCGCCATAACGAATCCTCTCCAGCCCCAAGCCCGCCAGGTTGTCCCTGCCTCCATATTCCGGCGCACGGGAGTAACGGGTCGCGCCTATGATCACAATGGCCTGCGCCTGCTTGTTCGATTTTTCCGGATCGAACGGCGCGGGAATATCCATCCATGACCAGAGCAGCCGGGTCGTTGACGGCAGGGTAACGAGGAAGAGCAGCAAGGTGGCCAACACAGCCAGCCACCAGATCCCCTTGATGCGCCAAAGGACAACTCCGATGATGAGCAGCAGGATGGGTCCACCCGGCAACAATGTCAGGCGTTCCACTGTCTGGAGAATCACAGTTTTCAACACAGCTTTTCTTCGCGACCTTCAGGTCCATTCTCACAATCCATCGCTTTCCTCCTCAAACTTGCGGAAAATACTTGGTCAGGGCGTCATCTATTCAAGCCAGGGCAGGTGGTCCGCTTCGAAAAACGCCGTGAATACTTCCCTGTAGGCTCCACGCCGGCCTCCCTGCCGGCGAGGCTTTCGAATCAGACCACCTGCCCCTTCATTCAATCCGTTACGTGTTTGAATGACGTGGTCCTGAATACTTGGTAGACGGACTTGAAATTCACGCCAAATATCTCACGAATCCTCCTGGAGTGTGGGTATCCAATACCTTCGGATATTCTAACGATCATGAAAGCACCACGCAGGGAGCAGGGGAGTGGTTCGAGGGCGTACGCGGCCTGGACGGCCGCGTCCGAGCCTCCAGGGATGGATTCACGGCGTCCCGAAAACCACTCCCCTGCTCCCTGCCCCACCTTGTATCTTTCACGGTATCTCAGGGGTCTTGGCATTTAGCCAAGGAAATCATGCGTATCTACGATGAAACCTACAAAAAAAGCGGTTTATATCCAAAGAACAGAAGGCCTACAATCTCTGCCTGTTGCAAAATCTGAGACACGTTG
This sequence comes from Methylothermaceae bacterium, assembly GCA_027024125.1. Taxonomy (GTDB): domain Bacteria; phylum Pseudomonadota; class Gammaproteobacteria; order Methylococcales; family Methylothermaceae; genus Methylohalobius. The sequence goes on from JALVSV010000436.1 coordinate 10,673, forward strand.
AAAATCTTACTGCCGCTCATGAAATTATCAACGCCTGTCGTCGTATTCATTTTGGCTCCTTTCATCTTGATTAATTCGCATTAACCACAAGATATCCCGGGGAAAAAGATCCAGTTTCTACGATTGAAAAAGCCAAATCGCGGTCCATAGCGCGCTGCCTCCCAGGAAGACGGTCATCACCACATTCAAAAAGAATCAGGCCACTTCCCTCGTGGCGTCCGTCTATAACCACTCACCCAAATGTGAGCATCGTAGAAGGATAAGAATTGGCTAAAACGGATGGGGTCCGAAAGTTCCATCAGATAACCTCGGCTTGCCCCTGTCTCATTATGCGTTGGCTACTCCTCTTCATTGTTCCAATTCTGATCGCTTCATTCCTGTGGCGGGATCGAGGGGGTAACACCAAGCCCGTCACCCACTTTCCGATCACAACACTGATCGATTACGACGCATTTCCATGGCTACCAGTCGCAGAGCCGCTGCAATTTCCCAGGGACCATGGCGCCCATGACCATGTTCCCCTGGAAACCTGGCAGATCCAAGGCACCCTTTCCTTCCCGGATCACAAGAAGATAGCGTTTCAATACCATATCCTCGCGCTCACCCTGCAGCCACAGACACCGAAACGCCCATCGGCATGGGGCACAAAGCGTGTTTTCCTCACTTATTTCACGCTGACGGATCCATCCACCCCAAATTTTCAGGTCGAACACCGAGAACAAAGGCAGGCACTCGGACTGAGCAGTACCGATGGTGATCGAATCATTATTGACGATTGGAAACTGGCTTTCAGATCCAACCAGCTGCAGCTGGTTGCCGGGATCAGGGGGAAATACCTGAAACTGGCGTTGCTGGACGAATCCATGATCAAGAACGCATCTATCGAATCGGCCACCCTACGCTCTTATCAACTTCCCCGGTTGATAGCAATGGGCCGCTATGGTGATGTGCCCGTGACGGGTTCAGCCTGGATGGAACATTCCTGGGGCAAACTCCCCCTGCCAGGTGGTGCTGTCTCCCTCCAGCGGCTCCAACTTCAGATGATCGATGGAAATCTGTTGTCCTGCCTGCAACTCAAACGCCGGGATGATGCATCATCCAATCCTGTCCGCTGTACGGTGATTACCGCCACAGGCAAGCAGAAACCGCTGGACGAAGCACGGTTGATTGCGATTTCCCACTGGCACAGCCCCAAGGGAAAGGTTTATCCTGTTTCCTGGCGCCTGGAACAACCGAAACTCAACCTGCAGATCGAGGCGGTCATGCCGGATCAGGTAACCCCAGGTCCACTTTCCTGGTGGAGCGGCTGGGTAAAGGCCTCAGGCAAAAGCGGGGAGCTGGGAGAAGGTTTCATGCAGGCAACGGAGGTGGCACGATGAAAAAGGTGGCTTCGATGATGCTGCTGACTCTGACCTGCATCGCCTGTCAGCAGGAGGAAAAGGTCGAATATTCACCCCTCGGACCTGTGCCTGCCTTTGCTCAAAGGCCCGGCGACCCTGCCCGGGGACGCGAGGCTCTGCTGAATGAACCCTACATCACCTGCGGCATTCCGGAATCTGCCTACAGAAAACTGGTCCCTCCACCGCCTAAAGATCAGATACTGGCCGAACGTAAGGGCCGCAATGCCACCCTGCCCTATTATCAGACCCATTACCGCACCCCTGACGGGGTCGATCTGATTGTCGCCAACTGCCTCAACTGCCACGCCGCCTCTATCGCCGGCCAATTCATCATCGGCGTGGGCAACGAACAACGGGACTTCACCGAGGATCCCCGGGAGAGGATAGAAAGTGTGGGACTGTACCTGACCGATCCCAAAGAGATCGCACAGTGGCGCCGCTGGGCCAGCCGCCTGTCTGCCATCGCTCCCTATATGATCACAGATACCGTAGGGGTCAACCCCGCCGCCAATATCACCCTGGCGTTGATGGCCTACCGCGATCCAAACACCCTGGCCTGGTCGGACAAGCCGCTCATGGAGCCACCACCGCAGAAACCATTGCCCTTCAGCGTTCCACCCTGGTGGCGGCTGGCCAAGAAAAACGCGCTCTATTACAACGCCGAAGGCCGTGGCGACCATGCCCGGGCGATGATGCTGGGAGCGATCTACTGCGCCGACGATGTGGCAACCCTGGAAAGGATCGACCGTTACGCACCGGATATCCGCGCTTTTTTTGCCAGCATCGAACCTCCAAGGTTTCCCTGGTCGATTGATAACATCCTGGCCGAAAAGGGGAGAACAGTCTTCGAATCCCACTGCAGCCGCTGTCACGGCACCTATGGAGAACAGGAGAGTTATCCCAACCTGGTGGTAAGTCTGGAAGAGGTGGGAACCGATCCATTACTGGCCGAATGGACCACCACAGGCGGCACCGACCGCTTCATCCACTGGTTCAACCGATCTTATTTCGGCAGACTGAGCCGGGCCGCACCTGCGCCTGGATACATGCCACCACCCCTGGACGGAATCTGGGCCACCGCCCCCTTCCTTCACAACGGTTCAGTCCCTACACTCGCTGCCCTGCTCGACAGCCGAAAACGTCCCGCCTACTGGCTACGCAGCTTCGACACGAACGACTACGATCCCGGGCAAATCGGTTGGCGTTATCAGGCACTCGATCACGGCAAAGCGGGCGCCAGGGACGACCTGGAACGCAAACACCTGTACGATACCAGCCTACCCGGATATTCCAACCAGGGACACACTTTCGGCGACATTCTGACCGAAGAAGAACGGCGGGCTTTGCTGGAATATCTCAAGACTTTGTGAACAATCCCGGGCGAGTTTCAAACCCGCCCCCAGGGATGACATAGAATGCGGAAGGGGAAAGGGTAAATGTTACCTCCGCCTATCACTCGCATCTCAAGGCCTCGGCGGGAAGGGTGCGGGCCATCCGCCAGGCCGGATAGACACCCGCTCCCAGCCCTGCCACCAGCGCCATCAACACACCCTGCAGCAACGGTTGCCACTCCAGGTTGAAGGACAAAGTCCAGCCGAAGGCCCGCTGATGGACCACATGGGTCAGCACCCAGCCGATCAGAACCCCCATGGGCACAGCCAACAGGCCCGCCACCCCACCCAGAAGACCGGTCTCCGCCATCACCAGCCGCCACAGTTGTCCCGGCGTCAGTCCCAGGGCCCGCAGAACCCCAAGCTCATGGGTACGTTCCAACTGTAATGCCAGAAGTGCGCTGAATACTCCGACGAAAGCCACCAGAGTCGCCAGCCAACGCAGCACAGCGGTCACGGCAAAAGCCTGGTCGAAAATTCCCATGGAAAGTGCCATCAGTTCTCGGTTGTCCGTCATTTCGAGACCCTGACCTGGAACAAAAGCCTGGATCTTCTCGATCGCGTTCTCAGGATCGGAGCCCGGCTGCAGATAGATCCAGAATGTGGACACCCCGGAATCGTCCCAATAACGGTCATAGGTTCTGCGGCTCATGGAGATAATGCCCCGACCGGCGTTATAGTCCACATAGACCGCAGCCACCAGAAATTCCTGGTCACCTTTTGGGGTTGAAAGGCGAATCCTCTGGCCTGCGCGGACCCGATTGAGGCGGGCATAGGCTTCGGAAACGATCACCGCCTCCTGGGACTGGAACGCCTGCCAGGGGTCGTCCACCGCCTGCTCCACCAGTTCGAAGGTGGCAAAGGCAGAGGGGCTGAGATCATAGGCATTGATGCGAACGAAACCCCGGTCGGTCGTCAGACGCAGATAGCGGACACTCCCAACCCCCGCCACTTCTTCGAGCCGGGCAATGCAGTCGCCCAAAGAGATGTCAAGTTCCGCCCTGCCAGAAGCACCGGAACCAGGCTGATATACGTAGAGATCTGCATCCAGCCGCCGCTCGAGCCATCCTTCCACCGAATCACGAAAGCTATGCATCATCAGGGTCATACCGATGGTGGTGGCGATAGCCACCATCAGTGCCGCCGCGGCCACACCGGTCCGGCTCAAGGAGGCGGCAACGGCACGGGGAGGCATTCTCCCGGCCGCCCCCAACAGCAACCCACCCAGCCATTGCAACCCTTTCATGATTCCCAAAAGCAGGAACGGCACACACAAGGCCCCTCCTGACACCATCAGAATCAGCGCGGCGAACCCCACCTCAAGGCCCTGGGTCAGCAGCAAAAACACCAGCCCTGCCAAAAGCAGCGCCACACCAGAGGCAGCCAGCCAGATCCCTGTTCCGGCCACCCGCTGCTCGGCAGCCGAACGGATCAGCACTGTCACCGGTTGGACCCTTGCCGCCTCCGATGCAGGTTTCCAGGCTGCAGCCAGCGTGGCTCCCAGCCCCAGCAAAATTGCCTTGCCCAACATCCAGGGAGACCAGCTCAACCTGGCGTCAGGTAGCGGAAAGTACAGTTGATCCAGCGTCCTGGCCAGCAGCGTCAACATCAACTGACCGAGCAGGATACCGGCCAGCAGACCAAGAAGGCTACCCGCCAACCCCAGAATCAGCGCTTCCAGCAACACCTGTCTCCTGATCTCCTGCCGGGTCAGCCCCAGAACCCGCAGAATGCCAAACAAACGCAGACGCTGTACCACCATGAATCCGACGATATTGAAGATCAAAAAGGCCCCGACCAGCAGAGCCAGCAGACTCAATGCGGTCAGGTTGGTATAGAAGGCGTCGGTCATTTGCCGCACCGACACGCTTCCAGCCTCACGGCTCGAAAGCTCCACGGTCCCGGGCAATAAAGCCTTAAGTGCCACCAGGTCCTCATTGCTCGTTATCATCGCATCGATGGCACTCAAGCGTCCCAGAGTACCCAGCGCCTCCTGGGCAGTCGCCATATCCGCTATCAGAGTGGCCTGTGGGCTCCGTGCTCCGGTATCCAGCCAGCCAATCAGAATCAAGGCGCGCTCTCTGTCACCCACCCACACCTTGAAGTGATGGCCCGGTACCATCCCCAGGGAATCGCCGGTTTCCCGATCCAGCAACACCGCTCCAGGCTCCAGCAACAGGCGGCGCCAGACCTCCGGAGGCGCATTTGACTGTTCGAGCCAGGGCGGGGCAAAACGCAATTCCGCCAGGGGGTCTATTCCCACCAGCTTCAGCCGCTTGCCGCTGCCTTCCACCTCGACATAGCCTTCCAGCACCGGCTTGAGCGCAAAAAAACCCGCCCGTCGCAGGGTTACATACAGACTGTCGGGCACGCCAAACGGCGAAGAGATTCGATGGGTGGCGCGTCCAAACAGCGTCTCGGTGGCCCGTTCGAAAGAACGCAGGGCCCCTGTTTCCGCCAAATCGATGGACACCACCACTGCCACGCCCATCATCACCCCAAACAAGGCCAGCACCCACTGCCAGGGATGGTGCTGAAGGGTACGGATGTTGGATCGCCAGAGCAGGGTTTTCATGGCAGCATCGGTTCAAACCGGCCCCGGCGGATGGCGAGGATCCGGTCCGCCCAACCCACCACCTCCTGACTGTGGGTCGCCATGATCAACGTCCTGCCTTTTTCTCTGACCAGTTGATCCAATAGTTGCAACACATCACGCCCGGTCTCAAGATCCAGATTCCCGGTGGGTTCGTCGGCCAGGATGAGGTCCGGGTCGTGGGCAAGGGCCCTGCCGATAGCCACCCGCTGCTGCTCGCCACCGGACAGACGGTCCGGAAACGCATCCAGACGTTTTCCCAGTCCAAGCCGTACCATCAGCGCCAGAGAGCGTTTGCGGGAAGATGCATCCAACTGCCCGTTCAATTCGAGTGGCAGCAGTACGTTCTCCAACACAGTCAATGTGGGAATGAGGTTGAACTGCTGGAATACAAACCCGATACGACGTCTTCGAAACAGGGTTCTGCCACGTTCCGAAAGTTGATTGAGCCGTTGATCACAGACTACCACTTCTCCTTCGTCTGGAACGTCGATCCCGCTGATGAGATTGAGGAGGGTCGATTTCCCGGAGCCGCTGCGGCCAAGCAGAACCACGAACTCGCCAAGATTCACCTGCAGATCGATGCCCTGAAAGATCCAGTGTCTATGGCCCGCCTCGAGGTAGGATTTGGCGAGCCTTCGTAACAGGACTACAGGCATAGGATTCTTTCCCTGATTACGGCACTTGCGAAACGGCGGCCCCATCCAGCCAGCAGATGAATGGTGAAACGCCAACTGGCGGGCGTCAATGCCTGCCAACCGGTCCATACCCTGCGCCACTGATTTTGGACCGCTGCCTCTCCACCAGGCTCGAACCGTTGCAGATACGCGATGATGGCATCCCTGGCAAGCGCCGCATGGCCACAGGCCAGGTTGTCTATGGATTGATGGAGCCGCACGATGGTGCTGTCCAGGCCCACAGCTTCCATTCCTTCCGCCAGTTCCTGATAGTTGTGGCCCAGGCCACTCAGTTCGATGGCCAGATTCAGCCCCAGGATCTCAGGCAGATAATATTCGGGAAAGCGGCCGATGGCGAGCAGGAAGGCTGGCAGATCGAAGGCACCGGTAACAAAGCCCGGATGGAGTATGAAATCCTCGGAATCGAAAGGGGGAAGATGAACCCCCACCGATTCCAGAAGGCTCCGATAGAGGTTGCCGTGATGCCTCGTCATGTCACCGTCACCCAGCTCATCACGCCAGATCCGCCACAACGCCTCCCCTACTTCGGGCAACTGCCTGGCCAGCGGCAGGCTGGACTGGAGCCAGCTACCGTCCACCAGGATGGCGGGAGCGAACTGTTCGATGCCCCAGATATAGGTCTCACGGGACAGCGACCAACGGTTGCGCGATGTTGCCCGTTCTCTGCAGGCCTCCTCATGGAGCCGGTCGATATAGGCACGAAAAAGCTTGGGGTGAAAAGAAAAATATCCTTTCCTGAGCCAATGAGCCCGTCCCAGGATCCTTTCCACCCAGAGTCGTGCAGCCGGGAGGGCGGCGTGAGGATCGATACCGTTGAGTAAACTATGATACAACTCGGGCGGTTTAAGCCTCCTGGCCGGTCGTGCCACTGGCGGCGTGCCCGATACAGACGGCAGATACCGGGCATCTCCCCGGTCCTGCTGTTCCGGACGGATCTGTTGCTCCATGTTGGATGCGTCAGCGGAGGGAGACTGAAACCAGCAGCGCAACAAGGCCTGATCCGATTCGCTGAACACCCCGAACATGGGCCCGCCAAAAGCGGTGGAGTGGCGCAGGAAACGACTGTCTTCGGGGTGTTGACGATCCACATAGGAAGACTCCCTGAAGCAACGCAGAAAATCTCTTCCTCCCCCCATGGCCAGTTCTCCCAGCCAGTCGTCCAGGCAGCGACCACCGATCTCGATTTTCCCGTGATATCCCTGGCCATATTTGGCCTTGGACCGAAACATCTCCAAAAGACGCTGTTCCAGAGGCGTTTCAGCCAGCCACGCCCGGCACCAGCCCAGGGTGCTTCGCCGGTACAATGCCCTGGCGGACATGGCCTGCTTCCAGGCATCACCCCCTTGGAACCAGTTGGCCAGTAAACGATTGGCCAAAACCAGAGTCCGCCGATAAGACACCGCCCTTTCCAGGGAAAACAGCCCACCGCCCAGTTCGGCATGGGCCAGCGTGACTCCAACCACCGCGGCTGGGAAACAGGCCCCTTCCTGGGCCAGCGCCAGCAACCAATGGGCATCTTCAGGCAATGGTCCTTCTGCTACTGCCATTGAAAAGAACCGCCTGTCACCAAATCCCGACTCTTCAAAGAACACTCTTTGCAGATTGAGCAGTCCTGCTCCCAACCCGGTATGGGCGTTGGTCATCGTAACCACCCGTTCGAGCCAGCACCCATGGTGCCTTGCCAGAGGCCTGATCCAGACCCGCCATAAGGGGGAAATCCCAGGCTGCTTCAGACTACGTCGAACTTCGTCAACAGCAGCCTCGACCTCTCTGCCTTCATCTTTCAGCGAAGAGATAAAAAGACGGGTCAGAAGATTCCGCGATTTACCCAGGTTGCATGGAGTCAGATTGTGGGTTTCAGTGGTCATTTTTTTCTGAAGACATAATCATCGATCACCAGTAGATCCAGCCCTGACGTCATGAAAAGGGCCACCGCGTCCTCTACCGATTGGACGATGGGTTTGCCCATCCGGTTCAGGCTGGTATTGAGCAGGATTGGCACACCGCTGATGTGGTGGAACGCCTTTAACAGATCATAAAACCTGGGGTTCCAGTCGCGCCGCACGCTCTGTACTCTGCCGCTGCCATCGGCGTGTACCACGGCAGGCACCTCGCCCGCGGGCATAGATCTGAACATCAAAGCCCGTTCCATATAGGGTGAAAACTGATAATCGTGGAAATAGCCCTGTCCATACTGGTCCAGTATGGACGGTGCGAAGGGACGGAAGGACTCACGAAACTTGACCTGGGTATTGATCCGGTCCTTCATCTTTGGGTCCCTGGGATCGGCAAGGATGGAGCGGTTTCCGAGGGCCCTTGGACCGAATTCCGCCCTGCCCTGCATCCATCCCACCAGCTTGCCGGAAACCAACGCTTTGGCGACTACCTTGGATAGATCCTCAGAATGATGTTCGACCTGTAATTTTCCATGACGCAACAGGGCCTTTAGGCGGATCAGATCGATTTCACTTCCAAGATAGGGTGACAGCTGCGCTGTAGGATATCTTTGCCCCGGATGATCCTGGTGCCAGGCAAGCCAGGCAGCCCCCAGCGCCGTCCCGTCATCGGCCGGCGCACTGGGAACATGCAATTGACTAAAAGGGGTATTTGCCAACAGCTGTCCATTGCAGGCAGAGTTGAGAGCGCATCCCCCACCCAGAACCAGATTTTCTGCCGCACAGGCGCTATGAATCGCATGACATAAGGAAATCACCAGTTCAGTGAAATAAAGCTGGCCGGTATGGGCGATATCCGCGGCTTTCTCCGGCTCATCCCCGGGGCCGCATCCCATTTTGCGAAGGCACGGCAATCCCCGTTGGATGGCGCCGGGATCCTGATGCAGTTCCAGGCCATCCACCCACATCATTTTTTTCATCAGGGCATAGGCCTCCGGGTCCAGTTTCCCATAGGCGGCCAGCCCCATGACTTTCCACTCTTCCCCCGCCAGCCAGTCGAACCCGCACAATTCGGTCAGCAGCATATAAAAAAAGCCGAGACTGCTGACCCCCTTGGAGACATGGACCCTGGACAACCGGTTGTTACGGTACTTGTAGGCGGCCAGAGATCCCCTTTCGCCAAAGGAGTCGACGATCAGACAGACCGCTTCATCGAATGGTCCGCTGCCACAGGCCAGAGCAGCGTGGCACAGATGGTGGTCGAAATGGCGAAATTCCAGCTTCACTTCCGGATAACGTTCGGTTACTCTCCGCACCAGGTTGACGCCTCCGAGGGGCAAAGAGGCATTCTGACAGGCAAGCATGTGGAACAGTTTGTACTTTTCCAGGAAGGTGGAATAATCCCGGTACCCTGGTGCAATCAGGCCCCGGGGGCTGAAATAGCCCAGCCAGCGGCTGGTATGTTCATACCAGGGGCGCCTGCCCAACCAGTTGAAGGCGAGCACCCATTCCGCCGAGGGATCACAGTGGCTATCCAGCCAGTCGAGAATATGGGACAAGGGATCGGGTGGGCAATTGAGCCCCCGCTTGTACTGCAGACAGCGCTCGGTGGCTTCAGCGAACAGCACCTCACCTGATTCATCCACGATAGCGATCGCCGGATCGTGATAGGTTACCCCCAAACCGATGTAATACCTGGGCCTCATCAATGCATCCTGTTTTCATGCTAAGCTCATCGACCATGTTACCGCTAAAATGCAGGAAAACTCACCGCAATAACGCCGGGAACGGAAAGGATGATTCACTTGGCAACCACTGCACCAACCCTGTGCCTTTTCGGTGAAAAAGCAAACGTATGAATTTCATGCTGGCCCTCGCCCCCCTGCTCATTCCGGTCTGGAGCACCTGCTTTCTCTTCACAGGCCCCCATCCATGGTGGCAGGCGATCCTGTGGGTGCTTCCGATGGGATTGCCGGTGCTGGCGGATTTTCTCGGCTGTCGGAGCAGACGACCGAACTGGAGCCCTCCGGCTCCACTGGCTGCGGTGGTGCTGGGCGGGATCGCGGGGCTGTTCATCGCCGACCTGTGGCTGCTGCTGGAGATGAGTACCCAGTGGCAGTGGAAACCAGGCAAAGGCCTGATGGACACCCTTGTGGACCTGATGGCTGTCAAGTTGCTACTGGGCAGCAACGGCGCCCATTCGAGCCTCCTGGTCGGTCACGAGCTGGTCCATCGACAGGCCTGGATTCCCAGAGGATTGGGAAGATTGCTGCTCACCCTGAGCTGTTACCATCATTTTGCCATTGAGCACATCCACGGCCATCATCGCCGGGTAGGTCGGGTGGAAGACCCGGCGACTGCCCGCCTGGGGGAATCCTATAACACCTTCTGGTGGCGGTCGGTCACAGGACAGTTCAAAAGCGCCTGGCAACTGGAAAACAGGAGACTGCGGGCAGTTGCCACGGGAAGGGAGCGTATCCTCAGAAACCAAGTGTTACACGGAGTATTGGCCGAAACCGGCTTGATCATGTGCATCGCCTGGATTTTCGGTCCTGCCGCCCTGCTGGCCTATGCGATCCAGACTGTGATGGCGATTCGTAATCTGGAGGCGATCAACTACATCCAGCACTGGGGACTGAGCCGGGGAGACAGGGCACCTGACGCCCGCGACGCCTGGTATACCGACACCTGGTGCTCTACCCACCTGCTGCTGGGCCTGGTCCACCATGCCCATCACCACCGTCAACCAGCGATCCCCTACCCACGGTTGAGGTCTCTTCCCGGCAGCCCCAGGATGCCCTATGGTTATTTCACCCTGATGTTTATGATCGCCTACCGCAATCCGCGTTTTCAGGCCCTGGCCACGGCCGAACTGCAAAGGCTCGGTCTCGGCCCATTCTCCAACTCAGATCATCACCATCCCCACCATCAGATACATTCCCAGGGCAAGACCTGCCCCCAGCAGGGCATAGGGGAACTGATGGCGGATGTGGTCGATGGGTTCGACCCCGGCCGACAGGGAAGCGATCATGGTGGTGTCGGACACCGGTGAGCAATGATCACCGAACAGACCTCCGCTGAGTGCTGCCCCCACCAGCAGTGCCGGTGAAACCTGGAACACTTCCGCCAGCGGCACCACGATGGGAATCAGGATGGCGAAGGTTCCCCAGGAGGTTCCGGTGGCGAAGGAAATCAGACACCCGATGCCGAACACCAGGAATGGCAACCACATGGGATCCAACTCCCCCTGCAAGGTGTTGGCCAGATAGAAACCGGTCCCAAGTTCGTGGGTGGTTACCCCCACGGAAAAGGCAAAAATAAGCAGATACATCAGCGGCAGAATCACCCGGACCCCCTGAATAACCGGCAGGATCATGGTTTCCAGCCTCATCACTTGTTCTTTATGGTAGTAGTAGACCGTCCCTCCGAGCGTCAGGACCACCGCAATGAAAATCGCCAGTGGCGCATCACCCAGCGCCACCAGCAACACCAGGGCGCTGCTCACCAACCCGACAATCGGCCACCACAGATGGCGTGGGTGACCTGGGGCATCGGCATGAGGAACGATGGAAGTGCCAAAATGGGGCAATTCACCCACCACCCGCTTGGACAACGGCAGCCTCCATGGCAGCTCCAGGCCTGTCAGGGTCACGACGAAGACCAGAATCAAGGCGATCCACCCATAAAATATGAAGCCCAGCGATTGGATCAGTACCGTGATTGGGTGCTCCACCCCCTGATCCGCCAGCAGGCTGATGATATAGGCACCCCAGGCATTGATCGGAATCATCAGACACTTGGGGGAACAGGTGGTATCGAGGATATAACTGAGTCTGAGCCTGGACAGCTTGTATCGGTCGAACAGAGGCAGGGCAATCAGCCCTGCGATCAACACGCCGAAATAGGTTTCGATGAATAACGCCATACTCGTAACCAGCGCCAACAGAGCCGGCTTACGCTGGTTGTCCATGGCTAGATGTTCTTCCGTCCAGCGAACGAAACCATCGGTGGCGCCGGATTTCTGGATCAGTCCGATCACCCCCCCGATCAACAGGCTGAAGACGATAATAAGAATGTTGTCACGGTCGGTGACCACCTTTCCGACGATCTGAAAAAGGCGTGTCACAGCGTCTGGCAGCCATCCCTGGGCAAGAATGACTGCCCCGATCAGTACATACAGCCCCAGGGCCAGCAATACGCGCCGGGTGACGATGGCCACTGGAATGGCGACCAGAGCGGGAAGCAGAGACAACCAGGTTGACATGGTTTGATCCGTCCTTGTTGTTATTGATGGAAAAAGGAAGACCCATGATGGGCCGACAGGGAGGATGGACAGGATATCCGGCCCATTTGTATTGTCCCCTTTGCAACGCACAAACGTACCATAAAACGCGTTATTTCTGCACCCTCTACCAGGACTCCATCAACCACTCAGGTCGAGGAGGGCAATCCATGTAGTTTCCACCACTCAAAATCTGCAGCGACAACAGGGTGCTTCCCACAATCATTCGATTCCCACGACCAGGCCTTCCTCCACCCAGCGGTGCAACCACTGGGCTACCTGATGCGCAGCGTCGGTAGAAAGATCCTGTCCGGCCAGATCTGCGCACACTTCGGCGAACGCTGTTCCGGACTTGATAAGGCGCAGGGTATGCGCCTCAGGCCCGTCCATGGAACGGAAGAAACAACGCAGCCTGTGGCGCCACACCATCCAGCTGACAGGTTCCGGCTGATCCGTACAGTCTGGAGGGGAAACCTGATCCTGGAGCGCCTTCCATACTTTGGGAACGGAAGTGCGCAAAGTCAGAAGCGACAGCCCCGGAGCCAGGACGAAACTCAAATGGGGCCAGTCCTGTGGCGGAATCGCGGCAAGGGTGTCAGGCCCGATGGGTTCTGCATCGGTGCAGTCGAAAGCCAGGCTCAAGGACCATTCGAAGGCAGCCATCTCGGCCCACTCCAAAGGCCCGGTGCGTTGTAGAAATTCAGGAAGATGCCTTCCTATCCAACGGATGGAAAAATGTCTTGAAGGGTGAGTGGTCAGATAGCCTGCAGCCAGCTCATGGAACCTGTCCCTACCCAACCATCGCGACAGCATCGGATAGTCAACGGCCAGGGCCTCTACCAGACGCTGGCGGTAGGCGTTGCGATAGATCTCAAGCCCCGGAAGGGAAAGATCGGTCTCTGCCATAACGGCAGACTGGATTCTGGCCTGCAGATTGGCCAAATCCTTACTCATGCAGCTTCCTGCCAAAAAGGACCGGCAATCCGCCTGGCCTGGTCCAACTCTTGCAACAATGCGTCAAGGGGAGGTATCCGGTCGTCACGTTCTATCATCGTCGCCACCGGGCCGAAATGGCGCGCAGCCTCACGGTAGAGGTCCCAGACTTCGTTACGGATGGGATGATCGTGGGTGTCGATGACCCACTGACCATGTTCTGTGTGTCCTGCCAGATGGAATTGCCATACTTTGTCACTGGGCATGGCCAGCAGATATTCCGATGGATCGAAACCGTGATTGCGGGCACTGACATAGATGTTGTTGATGTCGAGCAGAATCAGACAGTCGGCGCGTTTGGCCACTTCAGTCAGAAACGTCCATTCAGACATTTGCGACTCTGGATAACTCATATAGCTGGAAACGTTTTCCAGCAGGATGCGCCTCTCCAGAAAGTCCTGCACCTGCCGTACCCGAGACACCACATGAGACAGGGCCTCTTCGGTATAAGGCAGTGGCAGTAGATCGTGGAGATTGATGCCACCCACTCCGGTCCAGCACAGGTGGTCGGAGACCCACAAGGGCCGAACCCGGTCGATCAGTGACTTCAGGAGGCCGAGATATTGGAAATCAAGGGGGTGGGTACCGCCGATCGACAACGATACCCCGTGCATGACCATGGGATATTCCGCACGGATCCGGTCCAGATAGTACAGCGGCTTGCCGCCTTCAACGAGGTAATTTTCGGTAAGAATCTCGAACCAGTCCACCGCTGGCCTTTCCGCCAGGACAGCTTCATAGTGTTCCTTGCGCAAGCCCAACCCGAAACCCGGGAATGGTCGCTCGATAAAATCTGACACGGACGGCACCGCTGGCCCGCCTCTTCACAGCTACGGGCCCAAAACATTTACATCTGCGGCTTGATCACCTTGCCACCCTGGGCCTCACAATCCTTGAGACTGACATAGAGATAGCCCTGTCCCTTGCATTGATTCAATCCTTTGCAGGCATTGTTGGGTGTGGCACATTCAGACTGACCCTTACAGGCATTGATGCCGAAACAGGCCACTTTGACTTCGGTCGCCTGTTTCGAAGACTCCTGGGCCTGGGATTTCATTCCCTCCATCATGCCCATACCTTGCTTGGATGCCTGCTCTGGGGACTCTTTCGCTGCCTTGTCGGCCTGGTCCTGCTGATTGGTGCAACCGGCGCTGAATATGGCTGCCGCCGCTGTAGCCAGTACGACGCCCCTGGACAAATTCACTTTGCTCATTGCTAGATTACCCGCGTTATGAATCGATAGATTGGTTGATTGTTCACTCTATTCACCGCCTTCATTGTCTGGCGGACCAATATGCTGTCTTGAGTCGCAGATCATGGTAAATGTTTACGTTTTTTGTCTCTGCGGATCTCACGGAAAAAATGATGGCCCCACAACGTCACATATTGAAGACCGCTGACTATTGTGGTCGCACTGACCAGGTAAATCAATCCATTCAGTATGCCCTGAGGCAACTGACTGAATCCATGATGCCAGAAGACCGCCAGAAGCAGCAGAATCTGAAACAGGGTATTGAATTTGCTGATCCAGGTGGGTTGCCCTTCGAAGGGATGCAACAGAAAGTAGTAGGCGACCGCCCCCAGAACGATGATCGAATCCCTAACCAGCACCAACAAGGCTAGCCACCAGGGCAGCAAGCCGATCCAGGCACATGCAGTGTAGCAGGATACCATGAGCAGCTTGTCTGCAACCGGGTCGAGCAGGGAGCCCAACCGGGTGATCCAGCCGTAATGCTTGGCCAGGAATCCATCCAGGGCATCGGACAGTCCGGCAACGAAAAACAGCCCCAGCGCCCAGTCGAAACGCTGCTCAAGCACCATCATCACCGTCGGCCAGACCAACAGGATCCTCATCACGGTAATGATGTTGGGAATCTGTCTCAGCGAAAACCAGCTCATTGTCGTCGCCCCCGACTACCGTTGTCTCGTACAATAATACCTTGAATTTAATATGCAACTTCTATCGGAGGTTTCCTTGTCAGAACAAACATCCCTGGATTACAAGAGCGCAGGCGTGGACATTGAAGCCGGCTCCCAGCTAGTGGAACGCATCAAGCCCCATGTACAGAAAACCTTCCGCCCCGAAGTGCTCACTGGCCTCGGAGGATTCGGCGCTCTGTTCGAGCTGCCCTGGAATCGCTATCGAAGGCCGGTACTGGTGTCCGGAACCGATGGTGTCGGCACCAAAC
>JALVSV010000437.1 GCA_027024125.1 Methylothermaceae bacterium
TCGTCGAATTCCGCGGATTCGAAAAATTCATCCAGGGCCGGCCCTACTGGGAGGTGCCGGTGCTGGTGCAGCGACTGTGCGGCATCTGCCCGGTCAGTCATCTGCTTGCGGCGGCCAAGGCGGTGGACCGGCTGGTGGGGGTGGCACAGCTGACACCCGGCGCAGAAAAATTGCGCCGCCTGCTGCATTATGGGCAGATACTCCAGTCACATGCGCTGCATTTCTTCCATCTGGCTTCGCCCGATCTCCTGTTTGGTTTCGACAGCGAAGCAGAGCAGCGCAATATCATGGAACTGCTGCGGTCGGATCAATTCCGCCAGATTGGTCTGGAAGGAATCCGCCTGCGCAAGTTCGGCCAGGAAGTGATCAAGGCGGTGATTGGCAAACGTATCCACGGCACTGGCCCTCTTCCTGGTGGAATGAACAAGCATCTGACTGCTCATGACCGGACGCATCTGGAGAAGGATCTCGACCAGGTGATCGCCTGGAGTCTCAATGGTCTGGAGCTGATCCGCCGCCTGTATCTGGCCAATGCCGATTATCACCAGCGCTTCGCCGTGATCCGTTCGCACTTCATGGCGCTGGTAACAGCAGATGGTGGTCTTGAATTGTATAACGGCTGCCTCCGGCTCAAGGGCATAGATGGCCAGATTCTCAACGATCAGATCTGCGATCAGGAGTACACCCGGTTCATCCACGAACAAGTCAAATCCTGGACCTACATGAAATTCCCCTATTTTGCCGAGCTGGGTCCGGAGAAGGGGTGGTACCGGGTAGGACCCCTGGCACGGATCAATTGCTGCGATTACATCGATTCCCCGCTGGCGGAGCAGGCCCGCAGGGAATTCATGCAGCTGGATGACGGGCTGCCGGTGCAGGCCTCCCTGGCTTTCCATTGGGCACGAATGATCGAGATTCTCCACTGTGCCGAGAAGATCAGGGAGCTGCTTGCCGATCCTGCTCTCTATTCCGGCGAGCTGATGGTGAGCGGGGAGAAGACACACGAGGGCATCGGGATCATCGAGGCGCCACGCGGTGTATTGATCCACCATTACCGGGTCAACGACGAAGGGCTGATAACCAAGGCCAATCTGATCGTCTCCACGACCCATAACAACACCGCGATGAACGAGAGTGTCCGTCAGGTGGCGGCCGAATATCTGGATGGCCGGAAACTGACCGAACCTTTGCTCAACCGCATCGAGATTGCCATCCGTGCCTACGATCCCTGCCTGTCCTGCGCCACCCACGCCATCGGCAAGATGCCGCTTGAGGTAACTTTGGTGGATTCCTCGGGGCAAACGCTGCATCGTTTGCTCAAGCAGGGTGACGGGACGGTCACGCCTGGATGAATATTCTGCTGTTGGGGTATGGCAATCCGGGTCGTGGCGATGACGGGATTGGCCCCGTACTGATCGAACGGCTCGAGCAGTATTTCTCTCCAGCACAGGAAAACCAGCACCAGATCAGCTTTTTGACCGCCATGCAGCTCCAGCCCGAGCATGTCCTCGATTTGGAAATGCATGAAAAGGTGATGCTCGTGGATGCCGGAATGGGGACCCCCGCACCGTTCAGCTTCAAACAGGTGTCTCCCGACCGTGACGACAGTTTCACCACCCATGCCTTGAGTCCCTGGTCTTTGCTTGCCATTTACCGGGAGATCCTGGTTAAGGAGCCACCGCCAACTTTCCTGCTGACCATTCGTGGGGAGCAATTCTCTTTGGGTGCGCCTCTCAGTCCCATGGTGCGTACGCGCTTGGAGCAGGCTTTGGCCTTTGTACTGGCGCTTCTCAGGCATCCTGACTCCACGTGGGCTCTGGGGATGAATACAGGGAAGGAGGATGCACGAGCTGTCCCTGGCTGAGAATCTTCGGGAAATCATCGAGGAGGAGTCCAGTAGGCAGGGTTTCGCCCGTGTGCATACCGTCCGGTTGAGCGTGGGCGAGTTGTCTTGCGTGGAGCCCGAAGCCCTGCGTTTCTGCTTCGACGAGGTGATGCGCGGCGGTCTGGTTGAGGGGGCCTTGCTGGAGATCGAGACGGTGAAAGGAGAAGGGCATTGTGGTCGTTGTGATCTCGAGGTTCCAATGAGTGAGTTGTACCAGCCATGCCCCCAATGCTACAGCCCGTTGGAGGTCATTCGCGGCTTGGAGATCAGGATAGAAGACCTGGCAGTGTCGTAACAGTTGCCGGGGACTGGATCGGTCATCCAAACCGTGGCCCTGAAGAACTATACTCAAAGCAATCCATTGGCCGTAGAGTATAGGAACATGGCAAGCAGATTGAATTGGCCCGTCGCTCGTTTTGAATCTCAAAGTCATACGACGCACCTCATACCGGACCTGCAACGTAAGCGTATCGAGGAAAATCTGCCCCGGCGAGGCGTATCGATGTTTGCCTCGGCATGGGTCGGTGTGGCTTTCGGCAGTGTGTTCGAAGTCGTAGGTATCCTGCTGGTGCTGATGGGTACCAGGATGATTCCGATCGATCCGGCCAGCCTGCATGGGCCCTATTGGCTGTTGACCGTGATCGGGGGGTGTTTTGCTGCAGCCGGTCTGGCCGTCCAGATCAAGAGCCTGGTCCAGTCCAGGCGTGCGGCGCTTTGCAAACGTATGCAAAGGCGCTATCCGGATCAGCCCTGGAAGTGGGATTATCCCTGGGATCCCCATGGTTTTGCCCCTTCCCGTTGGAGGCCTGTTTTCGGACGTATGGCGTCCACTTTGTTCATCGGCGCTTTTGCGGTCCCTTTCAACTGGGTGGGATTCTATGCCCAGGCAAAAGTCCTCTGGCCCTTTGCCATCTTTGCAGGAATCATGGATCTGGCGACAATGTCGCTACTTGGTTATACGGGCTACCTGTTTCTGAAGACGCTTAAGTTCGGCGCCACGGCGGTGTACTGGCCCCACTTTCCCTTGAAACTCGGTGAATCTTGTGAAATCCAGTGGCAGGCACCGAAAGTTCGGCTCGACCCCAGGGGACTGAAAGCGACCCTCAGACTCGTCGAAGAATACTTCGTGGTGAGGGGAAGCGGTAAGCACCGAAGCAGACACCAGGTCTTCGACTGCCTCTATGAAACAGCCATCGAGATGAAGTGCTACAACACGGGTTCTGGCCAACGTCGTTGCAGCATGGATTTCACTCTGCCTTCCGCCCTTCCATCCACCCACCTTTCTGCGGATGTGGAAGGGCAGAGCCCCCCAAGAT
>JALVSV010000438.1 GCA_027024125.1 Methylothermaceae bacterium
ATATATCGAGGTCTTCTATAACCGCCGGCGCCGACATTCGTCCATCGAATACCAGGCCCCGGCAAACTATGACGCGCAGCACTCAAAACCTGCGTGATTTTTTGTCCGGAAAAGTCTTGACAGTCCAGAGCCGTGTGCGTGAGTAGCGCAAGCACGGTTCTGTGAGGGGTGTGGTGCTACTGCGGTATGGAGTGGATATTGCGGCACCGGCGGGAAACCCGCCGGCAAACAGAGAACGCCAACTCGATCCTAACCCGTTGTGGCACCCATCTACTCGACCGTACTCGGACTGGTATTATTTCTCATCCAGCCGCCAGATGCCCTCCCGCAGCAGGCCCCGTTTCCACCAACCCAGGAGAGTTGAACGGTCGCGTTCATAGATGTCAGGGCATCGCCCCTTGGGAGCCTGCCCCTGTTCCAGTTCCGCGAGCCAGCTTTCCCATCGGCCTGTCTGATCCGCCTGAAAACGCCGGTCGTCGGCTGTGCCAAGGGCATAGACCGTCACTGGCCTGATCCTTCCCTTGACCTGGATACGCCCCAGTCGCCGATGCCGAAGCCCAAGTTCAGCTGCAGGTTCGACCAGCGTTTCATGAATGAGGATATGGCTGTTGAAATGCCGGGTCAGGCTTTCGAGCCGTGCCGCCAGATTGAGAGGATCGCCCAAAATGCCGAACTTGCGTACCCCCTGGTGAGGACCGAGATCCCCCATGATCGCTGTCCCAGTGGCCAGGCCGGTTCCGGCATCTATGATCTTCGCCAGGCTCGTCAACGTCGAGGGAGACAGGTGGTCGCCATAGCGCTCGGGAACGGTGGCAAAGAAACGTCGCTGCAGCTGTGCCAGCTCTACCGCTCCCAACAGGGCGTTGTGATAAGTTCGAGGTTGGTTTCCTTCCCAGACCGGCCAGTAGTAACACACCATGTCCCCCACATACGATTCCAGCCAGCCCTGATATTTCTCCTGTAACACCAGGGAGGTTTCCTGTAGATAATCGTTCATCAGCATCAATACAGCGGCAGGGTCCTCAAGCAGTCCGGTGACCGTGGTGTAGTTGGCCAGATCGCTCATCAGCACGACCACTTGATGGCTGCGGTTGCGAAATCTTTGACTGCCGGTTGGGGTGATCAGAAGATCGTGGACCTGTCTTGGCATATAGCGGCGAATCAGCCGCCCCTCGCGGAGTCCGATCAGCAGGTTGAGTCCGGTCACCTGGATCGCTCCAGTCAGGTATACTGCGACTGCGGCACTGACTGGCCACAGCTGAATCTTCGGAATGATGAAACACAGGACGACCATCCATCCTGCAACCAGAGGCAAAATTCCCCACAACCAGGCCATTGACAGGTGCATTCCGATCAAGATACAGACGATGGTGATGCCAGCGAACAGAATCCATTTCACTATGGTTGCAGGTGGGCGTGGATGGTCCTGAAGCAGCAGGGTTTCCACGGCATCGGCGAGAAACTGCGCGCCTGGGGTGGGTTGTTGCGGGCCTGACCAGGCGGTGGTCATGGGGGTCACGACCAGATCGCTGGCTTCTGCCGGTTCGGTCATTTGCAGGATCACCACCTTGTCTTGTAACTTGCTTGCAGCCTGCAACGCGGCATGAGCATCACAGGAAGCCAAAAGGCTCAATGGAGCGATGATTTGCGGATCCTTAAAGTGGATGCGAAAGCGCGGTTGGCTGAAGCGTATCCTGCGGCAGGGATGTCTGTCGTCACAACGTTCGTCTTCCGGCAGTGATCGGAGCGCCTGAACGGTTTTAAGGGGATCGGCCATCGATGCCAATCGGACCACGGCGTGGTCCGGGCTCAGATCCGTCCACCTTTTGACTGCAGAATCCCGTGCCACCAAGCGGTCGGCGGCTACATGGGGTTGGTCATTCAAGGTGGCATCCAGCCCGTAGAGAAGGAAATCCGGCAGATCGTTCTGACCGCGAAGATAGGGGGCAATCAGAAATCTGGCAAGGGTCGCCTGGTTCATTTTTAGCGGTGCAATTCCCGCAGAACTGCTGGTCAACAGACATTGATCGAGGTCGGTGTTGATGCACTGGGGTTTGGACCATTGGACCACACCAGTGCTCTCCAGACACCGGGCATAAGGCATGACAGTTTCCTGCTCCTTGCTCAAACGGACATCGAGAAACACCCCCTTGGCTCCGGCTTGAACCAGAAATTCCGCCGCTCTGGCAACAAGTGGCAGGGCCTGTCGCCGGCCGACCTGCATCGGTACGCCGTCGTCCAGCGCAACGATTGCTATGTGAGGCCAGGCTTCACGGGCCTGGTAGACCACGGCGGCATCGTGGATCCAGTGATCGGCGGTTCCCATCCAGGTATCCACTGCGATGCCGGTGAGAAATGCAACAGTGGCAAAGGAAAGGTGCAGGCGGTTTCCGCTCACATTAACCGGACCCTACAAAGGGGCGGATAAGGTGATGGGGCTGGAAATATGCGGATAGGTATGGAATTTCACCACGTCTGCCAGGCAGGAAGACAGCTGCGGGTGGAGTTGTCGAAGCGTCGTCGGTATTTCGATGCCGGTCACTTTCCCCGGTGGGGCAATCGTCCAGGTCAGAGTGAATTTCCGTCCAACCTGATAGAGTTCGTGGCATAGTTCGGCGTCTTTTCCAACCGCCGCAAGTATCTGTTGGCGCCTGGATTCATCCTTAAGCGCCTGGTTGCCTGGGGAGCCAAGGGAGCGCAGGACGAGGGAGGTTGCCTGGCGGGGCGGACTGTTCACGGTGGGTTCGTCCAGTTGTGCCATCACACATGTCAGCGCTTTGTCTCCCTTGCCACGGTCAGCGCAGTTCCAGCGCCTCTTTTGCCGTTGACAGTTTTGCAGTGCTTTGGAGCTGATCCAGGGTGGTGTGGATGGGTCCACCAGAAGGGTCAGGGAGGACTCGGCAAGACTTTGGCAAACCACTTGCAATTGTCGTTGGCTCTTGGTTGAACTGAGCCACAATCTGGCACCTGGCGCCATTAGGAGAATGGTGCCGGACGCGATCTCCGGGCTGTGGGGACAGTCGTTCGCCAGGATTTGCACTCCGCGGCTGCGATCGGCCAGGAGTTGGAGGTCACCGCAAGAGGCGCTTCGAACAGAATGGCTGTTGAGCGTCAGGCCCAAGATGCTGAGGAAGACGTTAAGGGCGGGCGTCCGAATACGAAACATGTCTGCCTCCAAAAAAGTTCTGAAGGCATTATGA
>JALVSV010000439.1 GCA_027024125.1 Methylothermaceae bacterium
TACTGGACAATAGTTTTTCGTAGCAGGCCAGCGCTTTTTCGGTTGTACGGGGTAAGGCAAATCGCTCCGCAGTGCGAAAGGCTTCCTGGCGCAACAAGAGGCGGGTTTCCGGAGGTTGGGCAAGCACCCAGTGTAGTGCGGTGCTGAATTCCACGATGTCCTCGGTCATCACCAGACGCCCGTTGAGCCTGTCGGCCACCACCTCACGGGCGCCTGGTGCATCCAGGGCGACCACCGGGATGCCCGCAGCCATGGCCTCGATCAGCACCAGTCCCTGGGTTTCGCTCTTGGAGGAAAAGGCAAACACGTCCATGGCGTGGTAGGCATCGGGAAGTTGTTGTCCCACAAGTACACCAACCCGATGGAGGCGTTCTGCCACCTGATGTTGCTGGCAGATTTCGATGATCTCTGCTTCGCTGGGTCCCCGGCCGGCCACCAGAAAGTGTGCCCGGGGATGTCGCTGCAGAAAGCCGGCAACTGCCTCAGCGAGGAAAGTCAGGTTCTTTTCCGGAGCCAGCCGACCCACATGGCCGACCACGAAGGCGTCGTGCGGGATTTCGTGTCGGTGACGGAAACCAGGGCCGTCTCCTTTGGTGAATTGCTCGATACGGACCCCTGTGGGCACGACCTCGACAGGGGTGTTGACTCCACGTTGTCTGAGAAGCTCGGCGATGCTCTCACTGGGGGCGAAAACCAAATCACACAGATTGGCGTAGCGGGTCGCCAACTCGATGACAAATCGCTTGAGCATTGGGGAGTCCATTGGCACATAGTGGGTGTAATATTCGTAGCGAGTATGGTGGGTGAATACCAGGGGCAATCCGCGGATCCTGGCTTCTCGCAGGGCGGTCATGCCCAGCAGATAGGGATGGTGGGCGTGGATCAGGTCGGGATGGAAACTGTCAAGAGCGTCGTCAAGATCGCTGAACAGTGGCAGTACCACAGCGAAGTCACTGCCGTTGAAGTTCTGTAACGCCGGTACCCTTACCACGTCGGTCTCCTGTTCCGGTGTACCAGGGAACCTGGGTGCCACCACCAGCACGCAGTGCCCAAGGCGGCGGTATTCTTCGGTGAAGGAGGAGACCGATCAGTGGCTGCCCGGTCAGTTCACCGAAGCGGTGCATGATCCACAGAACCTCACCGTTGGCATCCCATTCTCCCTCCTGGGAGTGGAAGTAACCGCTGTGGTCCTGGCGCGCCGGGAATAGATCCAGCACCCTCTCCGCACGTTCCGTGAGCCCTGCGCAAAGTAGGCCGTGGACGATGAAGGCGGCATCACGGAACCAGAAACGCCGGTAGGTATAGGGACCCGGGAAGGCCTCGCCAGGGCTGTGGAGTATCAGGGTGGAAAGGGCGGTTTCATAGAGAAACCGAATGTGATCGTCGGGTATTTCTAAGTGACACGATTTATCGAGTTCTTCCTGCCAGGCATTGGGATGCAACATGGCCTGCTGTTCTGTTTTCAAGGGAATTGTAACCTCGATCTGGCGGTTTTTACCGCCTTCGATTCGGTACAGGGCTGCGGCGGTGGCCATGCCGACCTCGCAGCTGATACGGTCTTTTTCCCCTTGATCTGGAAGATGGAGGGCCACGTCACCACCATGATAGTCACTGGCACAGTGCCGTTCCGGGGTGGTGGACAATCTCATACAGGGCTCGCCGTTCACCCACCAGTGGTTACGGTCGAGGCGGACTTCGTGAATGAAACTGACGCCTTCCGGATTGCAGGGCCGCAAGGCTATTGCCAGCCAACCTGGCTGGTCACTGTGGGCTTCAACCTGTAACAGGCAATACGGTTGGCCATGATCCAGTTTCACCGTGGCGAGGGTGGTGAGCTTCATTCCTGTTACCTGGGTTTCGGTGACCACTTCAGGGCCTTGATCGAACGATATGTGCTGAAGGGAATTGAGGCACTGGGAAGGTAGCAGGCGGTTTCCATCATCGCCGATCAGCCAACAGTCCAGCGACCAGCCATCGTAGAGCGGGGTGAGCAGGCCGCGGGGATCGACGATGGGATACTGGTCCAGATCAGGCCAGCCCACGGCGGTCCAGTTGCGGTGACTGAGGTTGACGTGAGTGATGGAGAAGGCCCGGGGAATGAACGATTCATCATTGTGATCGAACTGGCGCACGATCCAATAGGGCCAGACCCAGTCCAGATTATGCTGGATTGCCCGACTGTTAATCAGACCTCGGGCATGGAATACCATTCCGGCGCGCAGCAGCTCGATAGGCTCGCCCACTTCCGAAGGTTGGGCAAAGCGTCGCAGCCGCGCCAGAAGGGCTACCGGATCGAGGAAACCTTGAGAGCGGGCGATGTGTCGGACGATAAAGTGCCAGGGAAACCATTTGAAACCCATGTCAGCTTTGTCCTCTCTGGGACTGATAACGTTTCAATGCCCGTTGAGCCAGTTGCTGCAGATACAGAATCAGCAGCACGGTGGCGATGAAACCCAGTCCATACAGCCCCCACTGTATGGGATTGTTGACTCCGCGAATACCCAGAGCCGCCATCGCTCCGAGCCAAACGTTATGGAGGCTGAAGGGGATGATTCCGATCAGGGTGCCGACGACGAATTCCCGAAGATTGACCGGTGTCAGACCGAAGAAGTAATTGGCCAGCTTGGCCGGAAAGAAAGGCACCAGGCGGGTCAGCAATACGACCTGCCAACCGTGTTGACCGATTTCCTCTGCCATCAGTTTGATCTTGACCTGACGTTCCAGCCACTGTGCCATCCGCTCGCCGAA
Source organism: Methylothermaceae bacterium (assembly GCA_027024125.1). Taxonomy (GTDB): domain Bacteria; phylum Pseudomonadota; class Gammaproteobacteria; order Methylococcales; family Methylothermaceae; genus Methylohalobius. The sequence goes on from JALVSV010000439.1 coordinate 2,749, forward strand.
AAAGCGCCGGGCGATCAGATAGGCGATCGTCGCACCCAGAGTCGTGCCGAGTACCACGTACAAGGTGCCATGGACTACGCCGAAGACGAAACCGGCCCCGGTGGTGAAAAAGAAACCGGGGAGCAACATGACCACCACAGCAGACATCAGCAGAATGAATAGAAGCGGGGCCAGAATCCCTTGGGCGTGGATCCATTCCAGCCAGCGGATGATCTCGTCGTGCCAGTCGAAGGCGACCATGGTGGCAACCACCAGGGCAACGAACAGAGAACTGATGGCGATCCCCACATAAAGGGTGCGCTTCTCACCCAGCAGGGTTTTGAGGTCGGTCATGGTCGGTATTTGTCAACATACTTGTCACTTTTTTTAAGCCGCCAGATCTCTAACTCCGGGAATCGGGATATTGTCGTTATTTGGATTGAGCCAAACTTCAGCCACCGGTTTCCAATT
>JALVSV010000440.1 GCA_027024125.1 Methylothermaceae bacterium
GTGGCCTTAACAAATGCACTTTTTGCGGACATTCATCTGAAACTCAAACTCTCTTCATGGCTGGCATGGGGCCCCGCACGCCTTTATTCTTGACTGGCAAACTGACCATGATGTCCCCGTGATCTGGGCTGTGCAGATTCAGATATCTTTGCCTGTGAGTCGTGGAATCCATTTGGAGATTCGATACCCTTGGGCAGGATCTTTTGACTCATCCAGCAATTCCAGGGTGAAGTCGATCAACAGGGAAAGTAAAAAGGCCAGAATCATTTCATTGTCTCCTTGGCTGATTTCAATGGGTCAGCATTGTACGTGGGTTTTTGACTTATATCAAATACATATATTTATATACTACAATAATATAATAACGATTCGTTATAAGCTGTGATTGTTAAGGCTTTCTGTCTTGGTATCCTTGGAATAGGGTGGGTGGGGTGCCATTTCGCGACAACATTTTTTTTGTCGTGACTCTGCCATTCAGGTACGATCAATGTCAGCAACGACCCGATCAAAACAAGCTGCGGCATCAGGACTGGTCGTTGGTTACAAGTTCATGAGAATATATTGAAAGACTGTTTGATTGGTTCCCACAGTGCTATATTTCCAATTCTCTTTAAACAGTAGACACCCAAGGAGATGCTTCATGAAAAAGACTCTGATGATCCTGGCGCTTATGATTTCATTCAATATTGCGATGGCCGCTGATATCGAGGCCGGCAAGGCCAAGGCGGCACCCTGTGCGGGTTGTCATGGTGCCGATGGCATTGCCACCAAAGCTGACTATCCCAACCTGGCAGGGCAGAATGCTGCCTATCTGGTGACTGCAATGAAGGCATACAAGGATGGTAGCCGCAACCACGCAGTAATGAAGGCGATGGTGTCTGGGCTGGGAGATGCGGATATGGAAAACGTCGCTGCCTACTACGAAAGTCTGAAAAAGTAAACGCGCCTTCTTGGCCAGCCGCGTCACTTGGTCAAAAAGGGGCTGATTCTCTAAAATGATGAGAGGAGGTGTCTTATGGATATCCGGTCGATACTTGCGGTTGCACTGCTCCTACCCGGTGTTGCGGCGGCCGTCCCTGAGTTTCAGAAACCGAAGAACGATTACAATATCACCATCAATTACGAGCTGGGCATGCACTGTACCGGCTTCGATTTCTCCTACTGCTGTATCCTCCCGCCCTATAACTCGATCCAGAGCCAGGTGGTCAAGACCGCATCAGGGCCGTTCGATCTACCGAAATTGCTGGGGGCCGATCCGAAAGATCCTACGATCCTGGTGGACGGAGACAAGCGCTTCAAACTGGAATACGGCCACGTGGACAATACCTATTCAGAAGGCGCCAAACTCTATTATTGGACCGTTCCGTATGATGTCAACGGAGATGGCAAATATGGCGAGAATGAAAACGTCGCCAATGCTTACTGGCCCCATCTTTATGTATACAAGGATCTGAAGGGCAGCAATCCGAAGCATACCAGCAAGGACAGTGAAAAGAAGCGGGTTGGAATCGAAATTCCGGTGCCGCTCGACAATGGCCCGGCAGGGGCCGCGGTACCAAGCCCTTTGAAGGGGGGGCATCTGCACTACACCGGTGAGGAAGGGACCATCGTTTTTACCAAGGCACCGGTACTCGACAACGTCCCCATCGTCTTGACCAATCCAGGTATCTGGGATGCGCTGGGTCTGCCGCTGACGCCTTTCAACGATAGCACCATGACCAAGAATCCTCTGACAGTCGTCGAGAGCGACATCCGTCCCTACCAGGAAGCCTGGGTGCGGTTGGTGGATGCCAAGACAGGTGAGCCGGTCCTGGACAGTCACAGCGGCAAGCCGATCGAATTTACCGGCACCAATCCCATCGACGTGCCCAACTGTTCCAACTGCCATTCCAACGAGAATGCCAACGGTAACAAATATACCTTGTACAAGCGTGAATTCGCTTTCTGGAAGGGGCTGGGCGCCAGTGACTATATTGCCGGGCTCAAGGCGACTTCCATCTCCATCCTGCAGATACACGACGCCAAGCATGGCACTCAGTTCATCGCCAAATACAACCCCGACAGCCGTTCGCTTTCCAACCGCTTGGGCCGCGATCCGGTATTGTGCCAGAAATGTCATGCCGACAATGTCATCGGCGTATTGCAATCCAAAGGGATCGCCGAAGCCTTGACCGGCAACAAGGCCCCGAATGACGTTCCATTGCCTCCCTTGAGCGAAGCGCTCCATTTTGCCCATCAAACGGTTCGGCCACTCCCTGACAGTCATGGAAGGACAGGCACCTGTGCCGGATGCCATCCCGCACACCGCCAGGATGGTTCCATGGATGGTTATCCCATTACCCCGCAGGGGACCAATCATTACGCCGATTCCGACAACCGTGATACCAAGGGGGGGTGTTTCGCCGGCCGTGACGTCCATTCCAATCCAGGCAAGGACAAGGACGGCGTGGAAACGCCGGAACATCTCAATGCCATCGGCCAGTGGCTCCAGGCCAATGTCTCCAAGATCGGCAATGGCAAAGGTGGCAAGGGAATGTGGTGCACCAACTGTCACAACCAGCTGTCACGGGAACTCTATCAGCACGACCACATCACCCAGGCGTTCCACCAGGAAGGGGAAACCCTGCGCAACAAGTCCCTGCCTGAAATCGCCAAGGCCATTGGGGTGAGTGAGAAGGAGCTGATCGACAAGTACCTCGATCCCAAGGTGGTTCTGGACAAAAATGGTCACGACACCCCGGGGAAATCCGGAATCCTCCTGACCTGGTCCAAGGAGCGGACGGTTGCGGATATCGCCGTGATTGCCATGAAAGGGGATCAACCCCTGATCCACAAGGACGAGGATGGCGATATCAACGTCACCATCCTGTCCGCCGATCCCAAGGCAGATCCCAAATCCCTCAAATTGCCCAAGGGCGCCACGGGAGCGGTGGCCGTTTCCTATGATGCCGCAGATCATGGTCGTGATTACTGGCTCTCGCCAGGGGCACCTCATTGTGCCGACTGCCATGCTCCACCTTTCGTGGAAGGTCAGGGTGGTGTGGCGTTCCCCATCAACCAGCCAGGTAAGTACAGCCTGATGCGCTATTCCAAAGGACACGCTGGTTTGGCCTGCCAGGCGTGTCACGAGTCGATCCACGGTTTGTATCCAGTGACGCCACGGGTGGATACTACCACCTATAAACAAGCGCCCC
>JALVSV010000441.1 GCA_027024125.1 Methylothermaceae bacterium
GACACCCTGACCATCTCCTGACCACGAAGGCAGACGCAGCGGCCAGTCAGGGGGAATGGCTATTCTGCTACAATATTGACTTCGTTGCCACACTGATTCACCTGACCGGGTTGTCATGCCAGCATTAAAATTACACAATCTTCGTAAGGTTTATGAAAACGGTTTCGAAGCTCTCCGGGGGATTGATCTGAAAGTCGAGGAGGGGGACTTCTTTGCCCTGTTGGGCCCCAATGGGGCAGGGAAGTCCACGACGATTGGAATCGTCACTTCATTGGTCAAAAAGACTTTGGGCAAGGTCGAAGTGTGTGGTCACGATCTGGACCATGATTGGGTGCACGCCAAACGCTGTATCGGTCTGGTGCCTCAGGAGATCAATTTCAACCAGTTCGAGAAGGTCAGCAATATCGTTCTCAATCAGGCTGGGTTTTATGGAGTACCCAGACGGCTTGCCAGAAAGAGAATGGAGGTGGTACTCAAACAGTTGGAGTTGTGGGATCGCCGGAACCAGGTCTCCCGGCGCCTTTCAGGCGGCATGAAACGCCGTCTGATGATTGCCAGGGCACTGGTTCATTCGCCGCGCCTGCTGATCCTGGACGAACCAACCGCTGGTGTGGATATCGAGGTTCGACGTTCGATGTGGGAATTTCTGCGCCGTCTCAACCTTGAAGGAACCACAATCATTCTGACTACTCATTATCTGGAAGAAGCGGAACAACTGTGCCGCAACGTGGCCATCATCGATCGTGGTCGCATCATCGAATCCACCTCGATGTCCGAGTTGCTGGACAAACTGGAATACAGCGAGTATTTCCTCGAGGTTCGCCAAATCCCACCAGAGATCCCTGTCATCCCTGGTTACCGAATCGAAGTGGTCGACGATCATACATGGTCCGTCGCGGTTCCGAAGCATCTGGGCCTGAACGACTTGTTTGCAGGTCTTTCCCGGGAAGGTGTCGTGGTCGTCAACCTCCGTCCCCGCAGTAACCGTCTGGAGCAGTTGTTCTTGCAGCGGATCGGTGGCAACAAGCATCTGGAACAAGCAGCTTGAGATGTTGAGGTACTGGATTGCCTACCGTACCTTGGCTGGTAAGGAAATTCACCGGTTTCTCAGGATCTGGCCACAGACCCTGCTGCCGCCTTTGGTGACGACTTCATTGTATTTCCTGATCTTCGGAGCACTGATGGGGCCACGCATCGGTCCTATGAGTGGGGTTCGGTACATCGATTACATCGTGCCGGGAATTGTCCTCATGGCGGTGATCAACCATTCCTACGCCAATGTGGTGTCATCCTTTTACTCAGCCAAGTTCCAGCGCCATATCGAAGAAATGCTGATTGCTCCCATGCCAAGCTGGGTGATTATGGCGGGATATGTCACTGGAGGGATGTTTCGGGGATTGTTGATCGGCGCCCTGGTGCTGGCAGTGGCCAGCCTGTTTGCCGATCTTAAGGTCGTCCATCCGGTTCTGGCAGCATTCATGGCGGTAATGACCTCTTTGTTGTTTTCCCTGGCAGGTCTTATCAATGCCACCTTTGCCAACAGCTTTGATGATATCTCGATCGTTCCCAATTTCATTCTCACCCCCCTGGTCTATTTGGGAGGGGTGTTCTATTCGATACAGCTGCTTCCGGCGCCCTGGCACACCTTGTCGCTGTTCAACCCGATTCTCTATATGATCAATGCTTTTCGGTTTGGTTTTCTGGATGTCGCTGACCTGGCAATCGAGACAGCCTTCCTGATCGTGGGAGGGATGACATTGGCACTTGGGGCGATGGCCTGGTTTCTATTGTATCGTGGAGTGGGTATCAAACATTGATCCGCCTCCATCTCTACTATCAGCTAACCAGTCTTTTCGCCGGCTACGATTTTCTCCAGCACTTCCTTGTCTAAGATCCGTATCCATTTGCCCTTGACCTCGAGCCATCCTTTCTTTTCGAATTGTTTCAGGGTGCGGCTGACGGTGGCAAGAGCCAGGTCGAGATAATTGCCCAGTTCCTGTCGGGTAAAGCCGATGGAAAAATGATCTCCGGAAAAGCCCCGATAGGCATACCGATGGGAAAGGTCCACCAGAAAAGCGGCTAAACGTTGTTCAGCAGGTTTTTTGATATAAAGGGTCTGGGTTCTCTGGGTTCCAATGGCATCACTGGCATGACGCAGAATTTCATCGAGCAGGGTAGGGATGCGAAAACAAATGCGGTGCAACTGCTCGGCGGGCAGTTCACAATAACTCAAGGTATCCAGGGCCAGTGCTGAACAGTGGTGTTTTTGCTTGGAGATGGCTCCAAAACCGAGAATCTCTCCAGGGAGCAGTATCTGAACGATATGTTCCTCGCCTTGTTCATTGTGGAAGACGAGCTTGGCCATCCCCGACTTGATGGCGATCAGACCCCTGAAAGGATCTCCGTTACGAAACAGGAACTCACCTTTGTGCAATATTTTGCGTCGTTGCACGACGTCTTCCAACTGGATGATTTCCTCCTTGGACAGGCCGCGAGGAAAACACACGCTATTGAATCCACAATTGTGGCAGGTCACCTGCAATTCGGGCTGTGTCGGGGTCATTGCCATCCCATGATCAAAACTATCAAATCATTCGTCAAATGATACACGAGTATTTAACTCGGAAAATTCAAAAATGATCCTATGTTATATTTATACCGTTATCTTTTTTAATCGAAAATTATGAAACAAAAATTAACCAAAGAATTCAGAAAATTAAGGTCATTTCTCGATGCCTTCCTGAATCGCTTTATTCAAGAGCCCCAGCATGCGTGGGTTTTTGACCTCGATAAACAGGAATACCATGATCTGGATGCGCGGAGAAGAGTGGTGGCCATTCTGGAATCTATGCAGTTTCAGGACGAAAGAGATGGCCGGGAAACCGATATCTGTCCTGGCATCATCGGTGCCTCAGCTACCCTGGTGAAACTGGCCGCAGATCTCAATCATCAACGCGATCGGTTCAAATACGCTGTCCTGGAAGTCAACAGGAAAGATCGTGAGGAGGCCAGAAACATCATGGCACAGCACGGCTATCCCAGAATTCATTTCAAACAGTTGTATCGGCATTTGCCGATCTTATTGCAACGGCCGGAATCCATCCGTTTCACTTGGGGGTCAACACGGTCGATCAAGAAGATCACTCACCGGGAAGCCTATCAAAGATTGATTAGATTGGCTGGAGATGAGCCATCCGTTGGCTATCAGAGGCAACTGGATTTGTTGGCACAGCACCCCAGAGATGAACCTATCGCCATTGTGCAGGATCTGAAGCCTCACATTAAAGCCAACGTGTGTTGGGTGGAGCGAAAAGGGCAGGACAAGGAGGTGATGCGTAAAATGATCAGTGCGCCTTTGCCGATTCTGCTACCTATGGACTCCGGCGAACAGCTGCCAAAATATTCTGCTGCCTTTCCAGATGAGCGTAAACCCAGGAAGCCACGGGCGGATGTCAAAATAGAAAGAGAGGCTTTTTTGCCATCCATCCGCGGACATCGCTATTGCAGGTAAACTGGCTGGTCACCAGTCAGCCAATTTTATATTTAACATAATATACATTATGCGAAGTTAGTGTGGGGGCGGGTGACAGCCTGTCGGGGATCATCCACGCTTCTCGACTCACCTGTTGATGGGTAAATAAGGAGCGGGATCCACTATGGGGGCTCGGTGAAGAACCAGATCGGCCAACAACCTCGCGGCTGCCGGGGCCATGACGACACCATTGCGAAAATGTCCGCAGTCATAGTAGAGGTTTTCCAGTTGCGGATGGGGACCGATATAGGGAATCCCCTTTGGAGCTTCAGGCCGCATACCCGCCCAGTGGGCTTCTACCGGGAAATCAGCCAGGGCAGGCAGAAGATTCACCGCGAAACGATATAACCTGTCATAGGCCTGTGAAGTCGGCCGCTTGTCAAAATCAGCCTTCTCCACGGTGCTGCCGGCCAGAATCCGGCCGTCCAATCTCGGGATGAGATAATGTTCGCCTAGTTGTACCATGGTTACCAGAAGACCGGGTCTGGCCCTGAACAACAGCATCTGACCTTTGACCGGATGGATATCAGGAGACCAAAAGTTCTCTGGACCGATCTTGGCCGACCAGGCACCTGCTGCAATCAGAAATAGATCGGCTTTCAGATTTTCCTGAGGAAGATCAATCGAAACCACTTTGTTGTTACGAATTTGCCAATGGATGACAGGAGACCGCTCCAGGATATCCACGCCTTTGGATTCGAGTTCCTGCTTCAAGGCTTTCAGCAATCTGGGATTGCGTATCTGGGCGATCCCGCTGAGCCAGAGATGAGGCTCTTCGTCGGGAATGCGAAGTCCAGGTTGTATTCTGTTGACCTTGTCCTGATCCGGAGTCTCGCAACACATATGCTGTCGTCTGCACCAGGCTGAGGCAACATCAAGATCAGGAAGATCCAGCCATAACAGACCACAACGGTTCCATTGGGGATCGATTCCGGTACTCTGTTTAAGTGATTGGGCAAGTTTGGGGTAATATTCGTGACTCCACAAGGACAGGTTTTGCACCGCCAGAGGCTGGCGCCACGGATACAGCGGAGACAGGATCCCTCCCCCTGCCCACGATGCCTCACTGCCCACAGTGTTGCGTTCGATCACTCTGACCCGGAATCCTCCTGCGGCCAGCTCGCGAGCGCACAACAAACCGCTGATTCCACCACCAATGATAATACAGTCCATGGGGACGTAAGCTCCTGTTTGCAAAAAAGATTTGATTAACTATAAATCTGCTGGCCAGTGGCTTGCAAAGTACATGTTTCGATAAAGAATGTTTCGGCTATAGACATGGGCTTCATTTTTTGCTTAAAATTCACTACGTCGAATGCTTCGACGGAACCAGATTGTAACCGATCTGGAAATCTGCAATTTGCAGGATAAAAAAACTAAACTAACTGTTGAGGTAGGAAAATGGCAGAAGAAGGTCAAGAAAAAGACAATTTTTGGTTGATTATCGGTGTTTTGATTGCTGCTGTGGTTGTAGGTGTTCTCCTGCTGAAAAAGCGGGAAACCTCTACGGTAGCTTATGAAGCCTGGGAAGAAATTCGGGCTGAGGAGAAAGCAAAAGGCCAATAATCCAGGTTTTTTGCCGATGTCAGGAAAAGCCCTGCCACAAGGCGGGGCTTTTCTATTTTTGACTTCAGACATTGAAGCGGAAGTGAACCACGTCGCCTTCCTGCATCAAGTAGTCCTTGCCTTCCAGTCTCCATTTTCCCGCCTCTTTGGCGCCTGATTCTCCACCATAGCGGATGAAATCCTCATAGGCGATGACTTCGGCACGAATGAAACCTTTTTCAAAATCGGTGTGAATGACGCCAGCCGCCTGGGGTGCGGTCGCACCAACTCTGATGGTCCAGGCCCTGACCTCTTTTTCACCTGCAGTGAAGAAAGTCTGAAGATCGAGTAAGCGGTATGCCGCACGTACGACCCGGTCGAGGCCGGGTTCATCAAGTCCCATTTCCTCGAGAAAGGCGGTTTTATCCTCTTCCTCCAACAGGGCGATTTCGGCTTCCATGGCAGCACAGACAGACACCACCTGTGCCCCCTCCTCTTGCGCGTACTGCTGTACTCTTTGCAACAATGGATTGTCGGAAAACCCGTCTTCGAGCACATTGGCCACATACAGCGTGGGTTTGGCGGTCAAGAGATGGAGCATTTTCAGTCGAGACCTCTCGTCTTCACCGAGGGTCAGACTGCGGACGGGATTTCCCGCATTCAAATGATTGGCGATCTTTTCCAGCAGGGCCTTTTGTGCCAGTGCCTCTTTGTCTCCAGATTTGGCATTCTTTTGTGCCCGCTGCAAAGCTTTTTCGACCGTCTCCATGTCTGCCAGCATCAATTCGGTATTGATGATCTCGATATCTCGAACAGGATCGACCGAACCTGATACATGGGTGACGTCCTCGTCTTCGAAACACCTCACTACATGGGCGATGGCATCGGTTTCACGAATGTGTCCCAGAAATTGGTTGCCCAGCCCTTCCCCTTTGGAAGCCCCAGCGACCAGGCCAGCAATATCAACGAATTCGATGGTGGTGGGAAGAGTTTTCTGAGGATTGACGATCTTGGCCAGTTGGTCGAGCCGGGGATCGGGGACCGGTACCACGCCTACATTGGGGTCGATGGTACAAAAGGGATAATTTTCCGCCGCGATTTCGGCGCGGGTGAGTGCGTTGAAAAGCGTGGACTTGCCCACGTTGGGCAGCCCGACGATACCACAGTGTAAAGCCATGAATGAATGTTCGTATGATGAAAAAGAAACGTGATTCTACGTGAATCCAAGACAAGGACCAAATTCAATCAGTCAGGTTCCTTGAATCTCAAGATATCGTCCTCACCCAGGTAGGATCCGGACTGGACCTCGATCAGTTCCAGCGGCATCCTGCCCGGATTTTCCAGACGATGCTTGACACCGACGGGGATATAGGTGGACTGGTTCTCGGTCAGCAGGAAGGTTTCCGAGTCGCCGCGGGTGATTCTTGCCGTTCCCTTGACCACGATCCAGTGCTCGGCGCGGTGATGATGCAGCTGGGTCACCACATGCGATCCCGGCAGGACCGTCAGGCGATTCACCTGATAGCGTTCACCTTTGCTGATCGTCTCAATCGTTCCCCAGGGACGGTGAATCTTCGGGTGATGACGGTACTCATACCGTCCGTTTTCCTTGAGATAGTTCACAACCGCCCTGACGTTCTGGGCGCTACCCTTGTGTGCGACCAAGATGGCGTCTGCAGTCTCGGCGATGATCAGGTCTGAAATCCCCAGGGCGGCAACAAAACGTTCTTTGGCATAGATCAAGGTGTCTTTGACATCCTGTAAAAAGGTGTCACCGTGGACGATGTTCCCCTGTTCATCGGTATCTTCCACTTCCCACAGGGCTGGCCACGAACCCAGATCCGACCAGCCGGCATCCAAAGGCAGAACGACCGCAGACTGGCCCTCACCTGCAATCTTCTCCATGACCGCATAATCGATGGAGTCCGTTGGAGAGCTTTGAAAGGCTTGTTTGTCCAGACGGAAGAAATCGCAGTCCTTAACACCAGCAGTCACCGCTTTACTACAGGGTTCCATGATGTCCGGCCTCAACCGGCCGATCGCATCCAGCCAGACTTTGGCTCGAAGCACGAAGATTCCGCTGTTCCAGAGATAATTACCTGAGGCCAAATAGGTCTGAGCGGTTTCAGTATCGGGTTTTTCCACGAAGGCTTCCAATATCCTGGCCTGTCCTTTGAGTGGATCTCCAGCACGCAGATAGCCGAAACCAGTTTCGGGCCGTGTCGGAACGATTCCAAAGGTGACGATATGACCAAGAGCCGCCAGATGAATGGCCTCGGCGAGGGTGCTGCAAAATGATTCGGCATCCTTGACCACATGGTCGGAAGGCATCACAGCGAGCACTGGATCATGGCCAGCCTGCATGGCGACCAGGGCGGCACAGGTCAATGCCGGCGCGGTATTCCGGCCTGCGGGTTCTAGCACGATGGCATCGGATCGTGTCCCCAGTTCGCGCAACTGCTCTGCCACCAGAAAACGATGGGATTCGTTGCAGATGAACAAAGGCGCCTGGAGCTCGATATCATCGGCATAACGTTCCAGCCGCTCGACCCGCAGAACGGTCTGCTGCAACAAACTGTGCTCCCCTCCCAAGGTGAGAAACTGTTTGGGATAGGCCTCACGGGACAATGGCCACATCCGGGTTCCGGATCCTCCCGACAGAATGACCGGTTTGAATTGAATCATATCGATGCTTCCTTTATTTAGGATGTTTTTTCAAGATGATCGATTTCCCAATTTGAAAAGCCAGCCTCCAGACGCAGAGTACGGTTGAAGGGACCTCTGGGAGCTCCCTTCAGGTGGTGATCGAGGAGCTCGAAATAAGCAGACCCTGGAGACAGGCCTTTTTGAGTGGCAAGTCGGCGAAACCACTTGGAGCCCAGCCTGACATGTCCGACTTCGTCTGCCAAAATCTTGTTCAACAGTGTTGCACTGGCGGTATCGCCGGCCTTTTCCAAACCTGCAACCATCGCAGGTGTGACATCGAGCCCCCTGGCCTCCATGTGACGCGGCACCAATGCCATTCTGTCAAAAACGTCATGTGCCGTCGTTTTTGCTACTTGCCACAAACCATTGTGGACCGGCAATTGCCCATAATCGGCACCTAATTCGTTGAGACGGGATCTCAACAGGTTGAAATGGGAAAGCTCTTCAAGCGTGACGGCCAGCCAGTCCTGATAATAGCTGATGGGCATTCCCTGGAACCTGTACAGACTGTCCCAATGGAGCATGACAGCGCTGAACTCGATATGGGCGATCGCATGGAGCAATGCGATGCGTCCGCTCAAGGTATTCAATTTTCGCTGTGGCAAATCTCTGGGCTCGACGAACTGCAAATCGACCGGTAGTCTGACTTTGTCTATGGGTAAAGGTGGACCTGACCTTTCAAAGGTCAGCTGGCCGGCGGTCCGGGCTTGTTCAGCCCTGTGGGTAAGTTCCAGTTTGGCAGGCCAATCGGGGCTGGTCAGACACTGCTCTGCAAGTTCAAAGACGGAAATCATTCCACCTCAGATCCGGATGGGCTGATTCATGCTCTCAATCCCCTTTCCAGATCTCTGATGATGTCTTCGATGTTTTCGACTCCAACCGAGATTCGGATCAAGCCATCCTCGATGCCGGCCAGTTTGCGTTCATCAGCAGAAAGGCGGCCGTGAGTCGTGGTTGCCGGATGAGTGATGGTGGTCTTCACATCTCCAAGATTGGCCGTGATCGATAGCATTTGGGTGCTATCGATCAGCCTCCAGGCAGCCCGTTGACCTCCTTCGACCACAAAACTGACGATCCCCCCTGCTCCGCTCTGTTGCCTGGTGGCGAGATCGTATTGCGGATGGGAAGGCAATCCGGGATAGAACACCCGTCTGATCTGTGGTTGCGACTCGAGCCATCGAGCCAGCCTGAGCGCATTGTCGCAATGGGCCTGCATCCTCAGGGCCAGGGTTTCCAGCCCGGTCAGAAATACCCAGGCATTGAAGGGACTCATGCTGGCGCCGCCGGTACGTAGAAAGGGGTAGATCTCCTGCTCCAGGAGCGCTTCCTTGCCTATGATGGCTCCGCCGACACAACGTCCCTGCCCATCCAGATATTTGGTGGCTGAATGAACGACGATGTCAGCTCCCAATGCGAAAGGTTTCTGTAACGCCGGGGTACAAAACACGTTGTCCACGACCAGCAATGCCCCCGCGTCATGGGCCAGTCCGGCCAGTGCCTGGATATCGGCGACTTCGGTCAATGGATTGGAAGGGGTTTCAAGGAACAACAGACGGGTCGAGGGGCGGATGGCTCCCTGCCAGGCATCCAGATCCGTGAGCTGGACGAAATCGGTCTCGACCCCGAACTTGGCCATAAAATTTTTCAGCAACAATATCGTGTTGCCAAACACCGAGCGCGAACAGACCACATGATCACCGCTCTCGAGTAGCCCCATGCACAGGGTCATGATGGCAGCCATCCCCGAAGCGGTGGCGATGCATCTCTCTCCTCCTTCCATCAGA
>JALVSV010000442.1 GCA_027024125.1 Methylothermaceae bacterium
CGGTTGCCAGGCGATGCCAATTTGGATTCAGTCTGAACGAGTGCCGACCATGCGCCGTTGGTGGCCTGGAGCTGCCTCGCTCGTGACCCTCACCTCGGATCTGAGATCGAAACATGTGGAACCCCCTGGCTTGAAGCCGGGAATTGAGAAAAGGACTTTTACTTGCATCCTATCCCCAACAGAAAGCGAATACAATCTCCAGCTGAACAATCGTCGTCTGTATGAGGGTTCGTATTGATCAGTGAAAGCGGATGCTCGAATTTCTTTTCGACCTTTTTCCTGGATTTTTCCCTTCTAAAACCGCGCCCGTTCATTGACGTTGAACATAAACTCGCGCCAGTGACTGCGAATAAAACTGAACTGCCCGGACCTTCCCCAACGGCGCATCAATGAGGTTTGAATATCGCCTTGATGTGCACGGGCGAATTCAAGTAAAGCCTGGGAGATCGGATAATATGACCAGTGCCAGCGCTCCTCCATGTAGCCCAAGCGCATAAAGGTGGATGTGGAGGTGAAGGATTGTAGGAAACCGTAGGTGGAGGCATTGCGTTGTAACCAGCTGTACTCATCGGCAAAACGGGCGCCGCTTTCCCAATCGACTGGCTCGACGCTAAATAGATCAACATCCGTTCCCCAATGGTGACGGGAGATGCCCGGTGCCGAGGAGGCCTGCAAAATTTCCCTCTGCCTTTCATCGGGGGTGAGTGCGCGCGCTCCGGCAGGCATGGCAGGAACGGTGGTACCTGGGATTGGAGCCACGCCCCAGCAAACCCTGTGACGGGGTTCGGCAGGATTCCATTGAGTTTCAGAAGCCAGCAGTAACGAACCACAAATCGTGCGGGCATTGGCGGAGATTCTGTCGAAAGGCCGCCCCCTGAAGTTGAATTTGCGGTTCCAGATTCCTTCCTGGGCTCGATAGTTGCGATAGGGCGGAATACTGCTGGAAGTGGTGGCTGTGGTCCCCCTTCTTCGGGCAGATTCCCCCAAGGCGTGAAGCATGCAATCCCTTTGCCGCTGCATTTCCCTCCCGACGGCAGGAGGAGGACGGGAGACTCCTATGATCCAATCCACAACCGTGTGGATGTTCATGCCTGCAATCACCCCATCCCAATGGCTTTTCCGGACGTCCAACGCAGCCTGATTGGCAAACGTTAAACACCCTCTCGGCAGGTTACCCGGGGGGGACTCTCTTGGCAAGGCGGCGGGTCTGGTCCGTTCCTGTCCAGCGACTCTGTTCAACTCCCTTAACAGTCGAAGTATAAAGTTCCATAAGCGCCGCAACAGGCTAAGAACAAAGGCCAAAAGTCCTTCTTCAGTAGAGGGTTCTGGCCTGTCTCCCGAGGTCTCTGATCGGTCTTCAGGTTCTCTTTGGATTTTTTCCTCGCGCTCGGTTGATGGTGCATGCGATAGAGCACCCTGGCACGGACGCCGACTTACCCCCATATGCCTGAACAGCTCCTCTGCCATGGTGCGGTTGGTGGCGAATGCAGGATCGGTGTTGCCCCGATAGCGTTTGCCTTCTGCTTCCACGTTGATATACCGCTGCCCCCGCAAGGCCACCGACAATGAACCATCGTCATGGGGCGAACCAGACTGCAAAACCACATTACGGCTACCAACGAGAACGTCGTAGTCTTGCAGCTGGGTCACCAAATAGAAATTATCGGGATCTTCGCCCGATCGTATCGACGGGTTGGTGCGTCCACCCAGAAGGGCCGGATCGGTTTCCGTTGCACCTGCTTCGCTGCCGCGAGGCTGATAGGATCGAATAGAGAATCGGCCAGGCGTGTTGTTGTGAAACGTCACCACAGGCAGCTGTTCGCCATCCGTCGATCGAATTTGGTCGATTGCCGGAAGCAGTTGGTTGTCCCGAAAGTTATGCAGCTCTGTAACGGCGCTATTTCTTCTTCTTGCAGGACAGGCACAGGGGAGATTGAATGCGTTGACTCTGGTCACAGAAGCACTGGAAAATATCCGGTTTGGGTCGGCGGTACAGGGTCTTGAAGTACCTGGAATGTCCACTGTGACACAGCGGGTTGTACTGTCCAAATGCACTAAGTTCGCACAATAATTTCTGAACATGTACAGGGCGGTTTCCAGAGCGTTTCGCTCGTCGCCGTGCAAATGCACCATTGCCACCTGAGCCCCAGGTTGTGTGTGAACTCGCGGCGACTCCCGCACCGTACGCTGAATATTTGGCAAGTGCCTGCCTGCTCCCTGCTGTACCACATGGGTCGCCTCATGGGCCATCAGCTTGGTATCTGTAGAGCTTTGCCCTGTCCCCAGATAGATATGATTGCGATGAGTAAACGCTTTGGCCTGGATATCCGTTGCAGCCTGCCTGGAGTTTTCATCGGAGTGTATCCGCACATGGCTCAGATCAGTACCCAACACACGTTCAATACGACTTCGCATCTCTGTTGGCAATGGCGAGCCACTTCCAGGTGAGGCAATCTTGTTGGCGATGGAAACCGACTGGCTAACAGCGGGTTCAGAATATGTTGAACGAGTTTTTCCTTGCAGTGTGGATGAACCACCTATTACCTCCTGTTCGCATTTACTGCAGAGGCGCTGCACTCGTTTGCTGTTCGATAAGGGCGTGGTTTGGACTGGAGATGGTTCTTCCAACCCGGCTACGCTATCGTCTTCAGGCATCCGCATGACTGTATCAGCGACTTCATTAGCTTCCCGCTCATATTCGTCATCCGGCGCACTGACGGTAAGCTGTGTTTGAATGGTTTCTCTGTTTTGTTCTTCCTCACACTCGGCGCACAAGCGCTGTATGGATGGAGGCGTATTGGGCGGACTCGAATCTGCCCGGCTGGTAAGGTGGGTGGCGATATTGCTCCAGAGGGGATTTTGCTCTGTTTCATGAGCAGGGGCTCTCTGTTCCTCTCGTACTTTATTCGGAGCGGAATCAGTCTTGGCTATGTTCGCTTTACTGTTTTTCGAAGCTAACATTTATCGAGCGCAGTTCCCATCATTCATTCGTGACATATCATCGCAAAACTAATTGGGTATCCTTTACAATGTCCCATACTTATAATTTAAAAAACATCACTAAAACTCCTGGAAGAAATCAAAATTGGCGTCCTTTTTTACATGCCTGGTGATTTGAATATATAACACCAATCCGGGTTGTTCATAATTGCTTTATTGGGTTTCCTATCTTTCCGCTATTCCATAATTTATCTAATCTATCCATAAATGATATTCTCGTATCTTGTTCTATTTCCGCGAACTCCTCGATACTTAAATTTGAGAAAGGATCTGGAAATATCAACCCTTCGGGCTTTACTCGAGGTAAGTGCAATGTGGTTCTGCAATTTGGGCACCAAATCCAAATTGTACCAGTACCTTTGTTTTTGTTGAAAACATGAAAATAGAAGCGAATGGTAGATTGTTTGCACTTAGGGCATTCTATATTTTCATCGACCTTAATCAACCTGCTCGCAGCAGACATAAATAATAGTTGATATTCTCCACCTGCTTCGGTCCAACGTTTAGCCATGGATTACCTCTTCTTTGTCTTAAGGCTTTTTTTGACCACTAGCCACAATTGCTCGCCAGCAAGTTCAGCTAAAGCTTCACTAGAAGTTTTGAGTCCCGCCGCAAAATCTTTTATATGTTTTACTTCATGACCAAATGTCTTAACTGCTTCTTCTAATGAGGATAACCCTTTAGGAGTGAAATTAATTATTGGACGACCTCTGAGGTCAGTAATAATATTACCTGCACCGTCTCTGGCCACCCATCCATAAATATTGTCAACATCTGCTCCAGCCTCGCGAAGAGCTTTTAATTCAGCTTTTGCTACTTTTTGGAGCTTATAAGGTCTTGGAGAAACCCCCGCTCGTCCTAAGATGTTTCTTAGACGTTTGAGTGACACCGCTCCAAGCTTTTTAACCTTCTTTGCTCGACGAAAAACAAGAAGCAATTTTTTTCCTGGGATTCTTTTCTCCAGCTTGGCGGCTTTAGAGGATAACTTCCCAATCTTGGTCGTAATTTTACTACCTTTTACCGCCTCAATAAGTTTTGCGACCCTAGGTAGTTTAGCGATTAAAGACCCTATCTTTGCGAACTTGCCTCCCCATTTAAGCGCAGTTAGAATACCACCAGATGCCACTAGCATAATGATTTCCATTATTACATAGCCAAGCACCCGACCCTGAAAAAAACCTGCGTCCCAAGGATCAGTCGCGAACCATTTATCCTGGAAATCTTTCGCCATCCTGCTGACATCTATTTGCTTAAGGTCTTCCCAGAATTGCTTTGCATCACTGATTATATTCCCTGTAAATATTGACTTGCCAATACTCCAGGCAATCTTTACTAAATCAACAACTCCAGCAAATAGATCATAAATTGACTCACCTGCACCATAGAGCAGGCCTGCAATAAATGCCGCAGCAAAAACCACAAACTCCCAGATTGCTTTTGCTACTTTCTTTACGTCTTCCCATAATTCCTTGGTAATGGAGCCAGAACTTACCTTTCCTTTTAGTGCCTGAAGGAACGCCTTACTTGGTCTCCATATAGTCAAGCCTTTGATGACCCGAACTTGCTTCCATGCGCTCCTTTCTGTGAGATCATTCGGGCTTGACATCCCCGCCCGTCCTTTGTTTGCGTATGCCAAGGCACTGACATAGAATCTTGCATCACCGGCATCGTCGGATCCTGGCCACCACCAGCGCTTGAAACCACCGGGTGGACCATACCAACGGCCGACCAGGTCTATAGCGGTGTCTCCAGACTTGACCTTGTAGAGTTCCGCAGAAGGTTCAGGTGGATCCAAAGCAACAGCGACTGTTGGTACCCAGCCTTCCTGGCCTTTGTCAGTAACAATTTGGTACCAACCATTATTGTTACCACCTGCAGCGTAGACGAATACCGAGGTATTAAAAGCCAATGTAGATAAAACATTTTCTCCTTTACGTGGATCAGGTTCTTTTCTTAGATATTGCTCACGTGAAATTCTTCCTGCCTTACGAACAGTCTGGCCCGTTGAACCCATGACCACTTTCCGTGCTGCTTCTCCAGTATCATGGATTGCTTCATCACGTTGAAGAGATGCAGTTTTAAAGCTTTCCCTAGAATGTTGTTGTAAGACATGTGTCAACTCATGCCCCAATAATTTTTTTCCCTCCTTTGATTCAGGTGCAAATTGTCCCTCTCCAAAAGCGATATTTTCTCCAGCCGTAAAAGCTTTTGCATTGATCGACTTCGCCGTCTCGACTGCACGAGAATCCGTATGTATACGGACATGGCTGAAATCCGCTCCAAACCGCTGTTCAAAAAAGGCTCTTGTTGGTCGAGGTAATGGATTCCCGCCTCCTTTCATTGCATTTATGTTGGCGCTCATTGATGCACTTACTTGCGATTTATGTGTATTACCACCTTTGGTTTGAATTGATGTATGGATGCTAGCGATTTTATTACTCACCACAGATTTTGCTTGAGCTATTTCATCCTCTTCCGTCTCTGTATATGACATCCGTTGTGTAACGACGCTTTCTTCATCGTCCCCTGATGATTCCAACTCCGACATTGACTGAACGACGGGTTCCTCTTCAACCTCATTTTCTGGTATCCGTCGGACAAGCGGGGTAATCTGATTCGCAATGGGTTTCGCCTGAACTTTTGTTTCTTCTTCTCTGGATGTTGTCAGTTCTGGCATCCGCATAACAGCATCCGCCACCCGGTCAGCTTCCTGCTCATATTCGTCATCCGGAGCGCCAATGGTAAGTTTTGCCTGGACCGGCAATTCCGCTTGATCTTCTTCTGGATCGTTAAGCTGCCTTTGGATAGATGATGTCGTGGGCGTAGATCCATTTCCAAGCGCCATCTGCATGTCAGGGGGATTTCCAGAATTCATTTCCTGCTCACACTCGGCGCACATACGCTGAATGGGCGGAGGACCACCGGATGTAGCAGCCCGGCTGGAGACGTGGGTGGCGAGATTACTCCAGAGCGGATTCAGTTTTATTTCGGGCGCGGGAGTTTGCTGTTGTTCCCCTTTGGTCTTATCCGGAGCGGAACCGGTCTTTGATTTGTCTGATTCATGGCTTTTCGTGGCTAACATTCCAAGTGCTCGTTTCCAATTTCACGCCTCTTTGCAAAAAAGTAGAATTATTGTTAACGGGGTCTAACCTTTTTTTCCATTACAGTTCGCATTCGACTGTCTCCCCGATTTCTCCTTCCTCTTCAGCTGCCCGCATACCCGTGCTTCCTAGCTGTGAAAACAGTCCGGGAAGTGCTTCAGGCGGAATGATTGCAGGATGCCCCGGCGGGTAAGCCTCGGTTACAATCTGTAACCTAACACCGTTTGTCCGGGCTGTGGCTTGCAATCTGGCTAGATCGGTAGCTGGAAGCGCTTCTTCCAAGAAGACGACCAAAGTTCGACTGGTAGGATTTTGGACTACAACGTTGTGGCCGCGGCGGCCTTGCCACAGGGTACCGGAATTGAATCTGCCGGTGCTCTGAATCTCTCGAGTTATGGTCTGCAGTAGATTGGTGCTAGGGCCATGGGATTTGACTTGGAAGATGTGACCACCCTCCACGACAACTTGCAGGGTTTCGCCTGCAGTAATGGCAGCGTCGAATGCAGGTACATCGGAGAGAACCTGCCCTGTCGTCTGTGAGCGAATCGTGATGGTCGAGTCGGATGTTAGGTCGATCCCTGGGAAGTTGTCAGCAGTAGAGAAAGTATCCAATAATTTGACTCTAGCCCTGTTAAACACATTGCGTGCATGTTCTGCAAGTGAAAAGCGGGCTTCAAGCACATCGCCTCGGGATTCCCGTGTAGGCCCCACTTCCTCTCCAGCCTGTTCACGTAGGCGCCTTGTACGGGTAGACTGACGTCCAGCTGGTCGTCTGCTAGGCAATCGCCAAACTCTCCTGCCAATTCGTTGGATAATGGCTTTGGCGAAACGTCCTGCGATACCACCAAGTACCGCCATGGCCACTGAGATACCCACGATCAGGCTGCTGTTTGAGATGAGTTCGCAATCGCACTCTTTCTCCGCGTCCGTACGGTCATCGCGGCTGAGATTGTATGCGGCCTTAAGGATTGACGCGCCCTCAATGGCCACTGTAGTGGCAAGCAGAACCAACCCGACGTCTCCTGCTAACGCAAGGCCCGATCCTGCTCCGGCGATAGCACCTGGTACCGCCCCCACCCCACCAGCAGCGGCGCCGCCGATTCCACCAAGAATGGCCCCAACAAGGATGGCACCGATGGCAAACCATCCATACAGCCTACCAGCGGCTGCATTCAGATGGCGTAGTATCGATAAAAGATCATCTGTGGCGCGGCTGAATTCAAGGTTCCAGACATTGGAGCCCAAGGATTGAATCTTATCCCAGATAACTGAGAAATCTTCCGCCACTCCAGGCCAAGGCCATAATAATTCCCAGCCCATTTCCTTGAGTATCGGCCACCAGTTAGCCAGCATGTAGTCGATTTTCGGGGTTAGGTGACGCATGATACAGTCAACATATTCATTGCTTACTACTGCGGTAGCGGTAGTGGAAGCCGCGTCACTCGAGGTGATAACCATTTGCCCCAGTTTCTCTTTGATTGCGTTCACGTATGGCGAAGGATCCTGGTAGATGTCCCAGGCAGTTTCCAATAGCGCACTAAATCCTTCCAGCATCCTGGCTGTACTCTGGAAGGTTGAAAAACCCGGAAGGTATCCAACTAAGGGGTGGCTTATCAAACCAAGTATCCGATTCAATAGGGCGGGACCTAACTCCGTCAAGGGCGGAATACCAAGCATCTCCCCAAGATTGGCTACGCCTGAGGTGACTAAATCTGCCCCTTGCCCTATAAGGTCTCCAAGAATATTGCGATGCACCCTTTGGCTGTTGTGGGATTGTTGTATAGTGTGAGTAAGTTCATGCGCAAGCAAACGCCGTCCTTCGTTCGATTCCGGCGCATATTGTCCATTGCCAAAAGCAATGTTTTTTCCAACCGTAAATGCCTTTGCATTAATAGATGCCGCTGTTTCTGCCGAACGCGTGTCTGTGTGGACGCGTACGTTGCTAAAGTCAGCACCAAAGCGTGGTTCGAAGAACGACCGAGTAGACAATGGCAACGGGTTACCACGACCGTTGAGAGAATGTATATCGGCAGCGATTGTGGGATTAACTCTGGTTGTTGATCCATGATCGCTTCCTCCTTGTAACGATACATTTCTGGACAGAAGCTGTTGGTTTGCTTGTAAGCCGATTTGCGCTGATTCTTCATCTGGATTGGTTGGCTCCGGCATCCGCAACACTTGGTCCGCCACCCGATCAGCTTCCTGCTCATATTCGTCATCCGGAGCGCCAATGGTAAGCTTTGCCTGGACCGGAAATTCCGCTTGATCTTCTTCCGGGTTATTGAGCTGCCTTCGAATAGGTGGTGTTGTCGATGCAGATTGAGAAAATCTATTTCCAAGCGCCATCTGCAGGCTTGGAGGATTTCCAGAATTCATATCCTCCTCACATTCAGCGCACATACGCTGAATGGGCGGAGGATCACCGGACGCGCCAGCAGCAGCCCGACTGGTGACGTGGGTGGCGAGATTGCTCCAGAGTGGATTGAGTTTTACTTCGGGCGCAGGGGTTTGCTGTTCTCCTCTGGTCTTATCCGGAGCGGAACCGGTGTTGGATTTGTCTGATTCATGGCTTTTCGTGGCTAACATTCCAAGTGCTCACTGCCAATTCTCTCCCCTGCTCACAAATGCCTAAACAACCGGGTTTACCAAGCCAAAAATCAGGGAGCTTTCCATGCCCCCTCCAAAACTTCCAATGTCTCCGTCAATCAAAACACCTCAGGCGGCGCTTCGATCAGGATCAGGGAAGGGCAATCCGTCGGCAATTTTTCCGGGCTGGGTACATCGAAGGGCTGGAGATCAGTGTCCAATCCTTTGAGAGTTGCCTGCCCCTGTTGAATATATTCTGCCATCCGGTCTCCTCCCGCATCCTCCTGAAAAAAGGTAACGAGTGCCGCATTGGGTGAGCCACCGCCTTGATTCTTCCATGCCTCAATCACCGCATCCAAACCGTTTTCAACAGGCTCTGCCGTACCGCTATTAAACAGGGCTTCGCCCAATTTCGTCGGTACCGGCAAATCCAGGCTGCCGTCAAATACCTCAGCAATTCTTCCTGCTTCGATCAGTTCGGCAATCCTTTGGAGAAAACCATGCCGGACCCGAAAAACGGATTGGCAGGTCGTCGAAAGCTTCGTCATGGTCAGCAAAACAATGGCCCCATCCGCCCCGCCGATCCTCAGGGGATCGGGCAGTTGAAGCAGGCTTTCGAATTTCGCCTTCTCATGAGGGGGGGTGATTTCCTGCACCACTTCCCGTAGACGCTCCAATCTTCCCAAAATCAGGATCTCTCCATCGCGCTGCGCCGCACCTTGATTCGCAATGGCCCCGTAGACCAGCAGATCACCGGGGTTCGCCGCCTTCCAGTCGGCTTGCACGGCTTCCGGGCTTGAACGAAGCACCGGTGTCGTCGCCGCATACTCCACCAGACTTACCTGGTCGAAGGGGAATTCAGCCAATG
>JALVSV010000443.1 GCA_027024125.1 Methylothermaceae bacterium
CAACAAGCAGGGATATCTGGATACGTCGATCGAGGAAATCCACGAGAATCTGGCCAAACAGCTCGAAGAGCTGGAGCTCGAAGAAGTCGTGGCGGTACTCCATCGCATCCAACAATTCGATCCCCCGGGGGTGGCCGCCAGATCACTGGGAGAATGCATGAGCATTCAACTGCAACAACTGCCAGAAGAGACCCCTTGGCGCGACAAGGCATTGAAGATCGTCAACGAGCATTTGAATGATCTGGCGACACAAAATATTGCCGCCTTGAAAAAAAAGTTGATGCTGGAGGATCAGACCCTTGATCAGGTCATGGAATTGATTCGCACCCTGCAGCCTTATCCTGGTGAAGCTTTCTTCATCGACGAGACCGAATATGTCATCCCCGATGTCTTCGTCCACAAGCACGAGGGCAAATGGGTGGTATCGATCAATCCGGAACTGGCTCCACGGTTGAGGATCAATCCTTTCTATTCCAATATGATCAAACGCTCGGACAAGAGCGAAGACAATCAAAGCATGCGAACGCATCTGCAAGAAGCCCGCTGGTTCCTGCGCAGTCTCCAAAGTCGAAGCGAAACCCTGGTTCGGGTGGCCCAGTGTATCGTGGAGAAACAGCAGGCTTTCTTCGAACAGGGCGACATCGCCATGAAACCTTTGATCCTCCGTGACGTCGCAGAAGAACTGAGTCTCCACGAATCCACCGTGTCCCGGGTCACCACCAACAAATACATGCACACCCCGCGGGGAATCTACGAATTCAAGTTCTTTTTCTCCAGCCACGTTTCCACCCAGGCAGGGGGAGAATGTTCCGCTACCGCCATCAAGGCTTTCATCAAGGAAATGATCGAGCAGGAGAATCCAGCCAAGCCCCTCAGCGACCTGAAGATCGCCAAACTGCTGCAGGAAAAAGGTATCAACGTGGCCCGCCGTACGGTAGCCAAATACCGGGAGGCGATGAACATTCCTTCCTCCAGCCGCAGAAAAAGGCTGCTATGAAGAAGTTGATCATCGTCAGCGGGCTATCCGGTTCCGGCAAGAGCGTCGCCCTCGGGACTTTGGAGGATTGCGGCTTCTACTGTATCGACAATCTGCCTGTCAATCTGATCGAACCTTTCGCCCGAGACCTCTCTGTCACCAATGGAGGATTCGACAAAACCGCCATCAGTATCGATTGCCGCAATCTCAGCGGCAAGGTCGATCTGTTTTCCCAGACGGTGGAGATCCTGAACCAATTCCATATCCCCTTCCATATCCTGTTTCTGAACGCGGACTCCCAGAGTCTCCTCAGGCGTTACAGCGAAACCCGGCGCAAACACCCCCTGAGCCAGACCAGCGGCCTGCCTCCTGCCGAAGCGATCGAAAAGGAACGCCAGTTACTGGCTTCCATAGCCGACCAGGCAGATCTGGTGATAGATACTTCCAGGCTGAACATTCATCAGCTACGCGAACTGATCCGGGTCCGGGTTGGCGAGAGCGAGGGACAACAGATGTCCCTGTGCTTCACATCGTTCGGTTTCAAAAATGGTGTACCGCTGGATGCAGATTTCGTCTTCGACGCCCGCTGCCTGCCCAATCCCCACTGGGAGCCTGCCTTGAGGCCTCTCACCGGCCTCGATCAGAAAGTCATCGAATACCTCAAGGAGCTGCCACAGACCCAGGACTTCCTGGACTCCCTGCTGCACTTCCTGGAAACCTGGCTCCCTGACTTCCAAAAACAGAATCGTGCTTATCTGACCGTCGCCATCGGCTGCACCGGGGGGCAACATCGTTCGGTTTATCTGGCTGAACAGCTCGGCAAGGCTTTCGGCGATTCCACTTACTCCATTCTGGTACGCCACCGCGAACTGCAATAAACTGGTCATCGCCCTTCTGACCTGGAGTACTCTTGGATGTCGACCCTATTCCCTACCCAGATAGTCGGTTTTATACTATTGCTGTTCACAACTGCAACAGGCGCCGATATGAAGGATTCGAAGTTTCATCAGGCCACTTTCGCCGGTGGCTGTTTCTGGTGTGTCGAGGCAGATTTCGAAAAGATCGACGGTGTCATCGAAGCAGTGTCCGGATATACCGGAGGAACGGTGGAAAACCCCAGTTATGAACAGGTATCCTCTGGCACCACAGGTCACCTGGAGGCCGTCCAGGTCACTTACGATCCCGACAAAGTCAGTTATCGACAACTGCTCGAGGTCTTCTGGCGCCATATCGACCCCACCGATGCCGGGGGACAGTTCGTCGACCGCGGCCCCCAGTATCGAAGCGCCATCTTCTACCACGATCAGGCCCAGAAAGAAATGGCGGAGTCTTCGAAGCAGGACCTGGCGCAATCAGACAAGTTCGACCGTCCCATCGCCACCGAAATTCTGCCACTGCAGACGTTCTATCCGGCCGAGGACTATCACCAGGACTACTGGCGCAACAACCCGGTTCGTTACCGCTTCTACCGCATGGGGTCGGGTCGAGATCAATTTCTCCATCAGACCTGGAACGACGCAATGACCAGCAGCACCCATGACAAACCCAAACCCGAAGTACTCAAACAGCAGCTTTCGCCTCTGCAATACGAAGTGACCCAGAACGACGGCACCGAACCACCGTTCAAGAATGAATACTGGGACAACAAACAGCAGGGCATCTACGTGGATATCGTCTCTGGTGAGCCCCTGTTCAGCTCCTTGGACAAATTCGATTCCGGAACCGGTTGGCCCAGTTTCACTCAGCCCCTGGAACCGGACAACGTGATCGAAAGAGAGGACCGGCGTTGGTTCATGCGCCGTACCGAAGTACGAAGCCGCCATGCAGATTCCCACCTGGGCCATGTCTTCAACGATGGACCACCTCCGACCGGATTACGCTACTGCATCAACTCGGCCGCGCTACGCTTCATTCCCAAAGATGCCCTGGAAAAGGAAGGCTACGGCCGCTATTTGCCTCTGTTCGAACAATCCAACCAAAAACACAAGGAGTAAACCATGGCCAATATCTTCGAGAAAATCGTCGCCGGCGAACTGCCCGCCGACATCGTTTACCGTGACGATCAAGTCACGGCCTTCCGTGATATCAATCCCGCTGCACCCACCCATATACTGATCGTTCCCAACCGGGTGATACCCACCGTCAACGACATGCAACCCGAGGACGAACCACTGGTGGGACACATGATCTATGTCGC
>JALVSV010000444.1 GCA_027024125.1 Methylothermaceae bacterium
GACGATTTTCTCAGCTGAGACAGATCCAGAACTGAGTAACAAAAATGTCAACGAGGCCAATACAACTGCTCTCAATGGAAATCCCCCTTCCAGCGTTTTATTGTTCTACTGCTTTGCTATAAATTCCATACATCAGCAAACACACTTGCCGATCCATGAGGTTTCCCTGGGTTCAATCCGTTACCACAGGAAGTGGCTCCCCATTGATCAACGATTCCCCCTGGCTTTCATACCACCACACGATCCCGTCCCAGATCTGTCTGGCATCTTCGGCATACCAGAATAACTCACGATCCTCTGGGTCGATGACTCCTTCCTCCACCAGGAAATCGAAATCCACGGCCCGACGCCAGTATGCCTCCCCTACCAGGACCACGGGCACAGCGCTGATCTTGCGAGTCTGGATCAAAGTCAGCGTTTCGAACAGCTCGTCCATGGTACCGAACCCCCCGGGGAAGACTACCAGGGCCTTGGCCCGCAACAGAAAATGCATCTTACGCATTGCAAAATAGTGGAACTGGAAACACAGTTCCGGAGTGATGTAGGGATTGGGAAACTGCTCGTGGGGCAGAGTGATATTCAGCCCCACACTCTTGGCGCCCACATCGAAAGCACCACGGTTGGCCGCTTCCATCATGCCGGGACCACCGCCAGTCATCACCACCAGCCGGCAGTCAAGGGGGCCGTGTCCCGATCTGCCTACGAGACGGCCAAATTCCCGGGCGATGTCATAATATCTGCTCTTGGCAGCGATTCTCTCCGCCACTCGCACCCGCCGCTTCAATTCCTGGTTGCCCGGTCTTTTTTCCAACGCATCCTTGAGCACCTGCAGCTTCCTTTGGGCCGCCTCAGGTTCCGGAATTCGGGTGCTGCCGAAAACCACGATGGTATTACGCACTCCTTCGTACTGGAGACCCAGCTCCGGTTTGAGATAATCCAACTCCAGGCGTGCCGGCCGGGTCTCATAACTGTTGAGGAATTCCACGTCGGCAACCGCTGGCCGGTAACTGGGACTGGCCAGAATACGCTGCACCCGCAAGGGAGCGTCCGGATCTTCTTCGGGCGGCTTGGGAGCTTGCCAGGGCAGAGGCTCCCGGTGAAGGGGACCAGGAGGTTCTGGAATGGGAAGGAAGGGCTTGGCAGTGTCTTTCGATTGCTTTGTCATCTGTACCTCTCCACCACCGACTCACTGCCGAGCCATTGCTGAAACAATTCATACCCAAGTGCCAGAATCACTGCACCAATGAACAGACCGATAATACCCGAAAGCATCATGCCACCAATCGCTCCCAGGAAGATCACCAGCATCGGGATCTTGACCCCCCGCCCCATCATCATGGGTTTGAGAACGTTGTCCATCAACGCCACGGCGATACTCCATACCATAAAGGCAGAGGCGAACAGGGTGTCATGGACAGAGAAAACATAGATCACCACCGGTAAGATCACCAGCCCCGGACCCAACTGAATCACTGCCAGAAACAGGCACAACACCGCCAACAGCCCCGCGCCGGGCACTCCGGCCACCACGAACCCGAGGCCTGCAAGAATCGACTGGACCACTGCCACCCCAAGCACACCACTGGCGACGCCCCGGATGGTTGCCACCGCCAGCTGGATCAGATCCGTACCCTTCTCCCCTGCCAAGCGCCTGGCCACCGCCAGCGCTATCCTGCTACCAGCTCCACTTTTGGCAAGTAGCAGCCCGGAAATGATGATGGCAAAAATGAATTGCAGGACTGCAAGGCCTGTCGAGGCGGCAGAGGTCAATAGCCAGCCTGCGAACTCCTTGATTTGTGGTGCAATAAGCTCCAAAGCGGAGCCAAGATTGGATGAGGCCAGTAACCAGAACTTGTGAATCGGTTTGCCAATCAATGGCCATTGCACAAGTTTCTCTGGCGGCAATGGAACCGTGACCGAGCCTTCCTTGAGATGCATGGCCACCACATAGGAGTTTTCAACCACCAGATTACCCAGATAGATGGAGGGTCCAATGATCAGCAAGAGCAACAGCACGGACAACAGAAAGGCCAACAGTCCCCGCCTTCCCCCTGCCAACTCTGCCAGACGCTCATTGACCGGATAAAGCGTGACAGCGATGATGATCCCCCACAACATCACCGCAATAAAGGGCCGCACGATCTGGAAGCACCATCCCACCATCACCGCGATGACACCGATACGAATGGCAATGTCGATCACCATCGCCATCACATCCTCTCGTTTGACAAATAAATCGTCATTCATGGTCATTCCCTTTCAGCCCCTGTATTCCAGAAAGAAAAAAACTGTGGTTCCCCGCTCCCATTTTATGGACTTTGGGACAGAAGAAAACAGGAAACAGGATTTTTCACGGTATCCTGGATTGAGAGCGTGTCTATATCAAGGTCTCTTCATGGTGAAAAGCCCACCTAATTCCCCTTTTACCCGAGGGGGATGGGTGACACTGCTGTTGCCCGTTTGAAGAAGACAAATGGGGGGAATCACAACCACTAAAGACCAACCCCAATGCTCGTAACTTTTCCGTACCAAATCATAAAAATTTTTCGATCTCCACTTCATCGATCTGGTCGGGTTCGAGAAACTTCTCGCCATACTCGCGCCAGATACCACTTTCGAGAAACAGGCGGAAAAGGTCCGGATCGATGTGATGGTCGTCGCGCATGAAGGAGAGGATCCGAATCGCCTCGCTGAGGGTCTTCGGGTGTTTGTAGGGGCGGTCAGAGGCAGTCAAAGCCTCGAAAATATCGGCAATGGCCATGATCCGTGCCGTCAAAGGCATGTCCTCACGTTGCAGGCGCCTGGGATAACCGGTTCCCACCATGGTTTCGTGATGACCACCGGCAATCTCCGGTACTTCCCGGAGATACCTTGGGAAGGGCAACTGATTCAACATGATGATGGTCTGCACGATGTGCTCGTTGATCTTGTAGCGCTCTTCGTCGGTCAGGGTTCCCCGCACCACTGCCAGGTTATGAAGTTCACCCCGATTGTATTCGTACTTCGGAACATCGAGCTTGAATCCCCATGGATTGCCCTCACCCAGAACGGCGTTTTCAGCACGTTCGATCAGATGTTCCGGCTTGTCGGAGAGCAGAGGCTCTTCCACCGGCAATGGAACGACTGAAGTACGCTCCTTGCGCCGTTTCTCTTCCCAGG
>JALVSV010000445.1 GCA_027024125.1 Methylothermaceae bacterium
GGCTGGAAGAGGGGTTGTTCCCTTCCATGCAGTCTCTGGAAGACGCCAACCGGCTGGAAGAGGAGCGCCGTTTGTGTTATGTGGGCATGACCCGGGCAATGG
The DNA here is from genome assembly GCA_027024125.1 of Methylothermaceae bacterium. Taxonomy (GTDB): domain Bacteria; phylum Pseudomonadota; class Gammaproteobacteria; order Methylococcales; family Methylothermaceae; genus Methylohalobius. Next base: position 103 of record JALVSV010000445.1, read on the forward strand.
AAAAGCTTTACATGACCTATGCCGAATGCCGGCGTTTGTACGGCCGCGAAACCTATCCGCGCGAATCCCGATTCTTGCGTGAGATCCCATCCGAGCATCTCGAGGAGATTCGCGAGACCTGCCGTATCACCCGTCCGGCAGCAGCATCTACGGTTACGTCTTCGGGGCAGGAGGGATTGAGGCTGGGGCAACGGGTCAGGCATTCCGCCTTCGGGGAAGGGGTGATCCTGCAATGTGAAGGGGACGGTAAAAATACGCGGGTACAGGTCAATTTCGACGATGCTGGGATCAAATGGTTGATGTTGTCTTATGCCAATCTTGAGGCTGTAGGATGAATATGCGAGAAAGTTCTGTCGTCATCTATGTTGTCCATTTCTAGAGAAAAACGGCTTCGCTGCCGTCTTGTCCGCTTGGAGAGACACACGCAGGCAAAGCAAAAGCGTCTTCGGCTGCGGATGGAAAAACGCCGTCTCGTATTGAACGGGAATGACCGCCGATACTGGCGTGTGATGTCACGTGAACTCAAGACAATCTGGCGGCAGAACCGGGCCAGGCTGCCAAAGCCGTTACGACAAAAAGGCCGGAGCTGGTTGCGGGAACACCTCAAGGCAAGGAACTATCAGGTATTGCTGCGTCTGTATTTGTGGCTGTTATCTGCCGGTAACGACTATTTTAGGGATGAATGCGATCCATTATTGGAGAGATATCGATGAGTATGACAGGACGCTTCATTGACCTGGCCAGACGCTTGCGTCATGAGAACCGGGAGCACCGGCGTCGGGTGGATGCCGATCTCTTGGATCTACAGCGTCGACAGACTCAGGTGGAACTTGACCTTGAGGCCGAAAAGCGCAAACGTCTGTTGGAGCTGGAATATGAGCTTGAGAAAATCAGACGACAGCAGCAGGTGGAGCTCACCCTGTTGGAGAGGAAGCTGGAACAGGAACTCAAGGACTACGAACGCTATCTTGAGGCAGTGGAGCGACTACAGGAACAGCTATACCAGGCTTTCGCCCATACACCAGAAGTGATCGTGTTGACCATTCACCACCACGCCAAACAATTGCTCGACAAAATGTGGGAAGCCGACGATTTGAATCTGCGGCTGGAGCGCGAACGCGAGTTGGTCAAGTTTCTCACTACCGTTTATGAAGACACGCTCAAGGCCCAGGAAGGAGAAGAGCAAACACTGCTTCCCCGGCGGGCCCTGAGGTTGATGCTGGAGCATGCTTCTTGACTGGATGAAAGGCCATGGAAAGATCGGCGAACTTGATTATCTGTATGAGTTCAGGCCCGGATGATTAAATCACCCGTTCTTTCAGTTCCTGGCCTGCCAACAGCCGCCTGACATTTTCCCAGATATCCCAATTTTCCTGCGCGGCCAACCGCCTGGGCCCAGCCGCAGTGTGTGGGGTGAGGATCACGTTGTAGCTGGTATTTCTCGCTAAGGGCAACAGGGGATTGTCTGGCCGCAGGGGTTCCCATTCGAAGGTATCCACGGCAGCGCCTCCCAGATGACCGGACGTGACGACGGTAGCCAGTGCCTGTTCGTCGATGACTCCACCGCTGCCGCAATGGACCAACAGAGCGCCTTGGGGGAGGGTCTCCAGGGTGTCGAGGTTGATGAGATGGTGCGTCGAGTCGCTGTAGGGTAGCAGAGTCACCAGGGTCTCCGAATTGCAGAACAATCGGTCGCTTTCGCAATAGGTGATTCTTAAATCCCTCTCCGCAGCTTCCGGCAGGCGGTTACGCTTGTGGTAGAAGATAGCGCTTGGCGAAAAACCCTGGAGGCGCCTGGCCAGTTCCACCCCGATTTCGCCAAATCCCAGAATTCCCACGGTCCTTCCAGCCAGGCTTCGGATATTCTCCCGACGGGACCAGTTGAAGGCGAAGGTGTTTTCATCGGTTTGGCGAGGGACTCCCCAGTCGCCTGCTTCCAAGGCAATCCTGGTCACTTCCGGTAGATGCTTGAGGAGGGCCAGGATCAGCATCAGGGCGTGTTCGGCCACTGCCATACAGGTGGGCAAAGGGTGACGGCAGACCGGGATACCGCGGGATCGTGCGGCTTCCAGATCGATGTCGTGGACCAGGGATCCAAGACGTTGGATCAATTGTAACTTTGGTGCTGCCACAATCATCCCCTTATCCACCAACCCCTGCCTTTCGCTGACCAGAACCTGCGCATTGGCCAGGTGGGTGTATAACGTTTCACGATCCGGACGCCGTAGCATGACCACCTCCACGCCCGGTGGAACCGTGGACAGGGTGGATTTCTGGTGGACTTTTGCCCTGTCGGTGAGGAAGACCACTTTTAGATGGGATTTGGAGGGATCCATGGTCCTTTCTCCTATCCAGATGTCGACATTTTCCTAGTCCTGAAACAGTTCTGGGCTGCCACCCACTGCAGCCGTGTTGATGGTCAGGGTGCGTTCGGTGGCGAAGCGTGGTAGATAATGAGGGCCGCCTGCCTTGGGCCCGGTGCCCGACAAACCTTCACCGCCAAAAGGCTGTGCCCCCACCACCGCACCGATCATGTTGCGGTTGACATAGATATTCCCGACCCGGGCCCGGTGAGTGATGTATTCGACGGTTTCATCGATACGGCTGTGAATACCAAGAGTGAGACCATAACCGGTGCGATGGATCGCTTCCAGCACAGCATCGAGCTCACCGGCGCGATAGCGCAGCACATGAAGAATCGGACCGAAAACCTCGCAGCCTAACAGTTCCAGGGAATCGATCTGATAGATTCTGGGGCCAAACCAGACGCCGTTTACCAGATCGGGAGGCTCTAATCTGGCGATGAGTTTGGCTTCCCGGTCCATTCTGGCGCAGTGGTCCTTGAGACGTCGTTGTGCCGCCTGATCGATCAATGGCCCGATGTCGGTGGACAGGTCTGCAGGATTGCCTATGGTTCTTTCCTCCAACGCACCCACCAGCATCTCCAGCAGCGAGTCCGCGATCTCTTCCTGCAGGAACAGGACACGAAGCGCGGAGCAGCGTTGGCCGGCGCTGTTGAAAGCAGAAACCAGAACGTCAGTGACCACTTG
>JALVSV010000446.1 GCA_027024125.1 Methylothermaceae bacterium
AACTTGGCAGCCTCATTGTAGTCGGGGCTGACCACCGCCACCTGGGTGCCACGATAACGGGCCTCGGTCATGAAATGGGCGTCCGGGGTGCGGGTCTGGGGGACGTTGGAGCCCCACATCATCAGAAAGGAGGCGTTGTACCAGTCGGCACTCTCGGGCACGTCGGTCTGTTCCCCCCAGGTCTGGGGCGAAGCCGGCGGCAGGTCGCAGTACCAGTCGTAGAATGACAGACAGACGCCACCCAGCAGGGACAGGTAACGGGTGCCGGCGGCGTAGGACACCATCGACATGGCCGGGATCGGCGAGAATCCGGCGATCCGGTCGGGACCGTGCTTTTTGATGGTGTAGATATTGGCAGCGGCAATCAGTTCGTTGAGTTCCTCCCAGTCGGCGCGCACGAAGCCGCCGTGCCCTCGTCTGGAAGTGTAGGACTGGCGTTTGTCAGAGTCCTCGACGATACTGGCCCAGGCCTCGACCGGGTTTTGGTCTTTTCTGGCCTCGCGCCACAGCTCCAGCAACCGGGCCCGGATCAGGGGGTGCTTGACCCGTTGGGCCGAGTACAGGTACCAGCTGTAGCTGGCCCCCCTGGGACAACCCCGGGGTTCGTGGTTGGGGAGTTCCGGCCGGGTGCGGGGATAGTCGGTCTGCTGGGTCTCCCAGGTGACGATGCCACCTTTTACATAGATCTTCCACGAACACGAGCCGGTACAGTTGACCCCGTGGGTGGAACGGACGATTTTGTCGTGGGCCCAGCGGCTGCGATAACTCTCCTCCCAGTCGCGGGACTCATCGGTGGTGACGCCGTGACCGTGGGCGAAGGATTCAAACTTGCCTTTCTTGGCCCTGACGAAGAAATTGAGGCGGTCGAGCAGTCGGCTCATGGTTGTTCTCCTGGTTTGAATTTCAGTTCACCGCAGAGACGCAGAGAACGCAGAGTTGTTAATTTTTTGTCAGGTTGCCTATGCCACATTATTTCTATGTTTCGCATGGCACTCTGTATAAATAAAAAAATCTCTACGCCCTCTGTGGTGAGTATTCAAGGATTCTTGACGTACGCATCTTCCCGCAAATAGAACCACCAGTTGATGGCGATGCAGGCGGCGTAAAAGATGGCAAAGCCGATCAGGGCGTTTTCTGGAGTGCCTGCCTTGATCTGCTCCCCGAACACCTGTGGGATATAAAATGCCCCATACGCCGCTACTGCTGAAGTCCAGCCCAGTACCGGACCCCTCTGTTCCTTGTCGAACACCACGGCGATGGTACGGAAGGTGGAGCCGTTGCCGATGCCGGTGGCTGTGAACATCACCAGAAACAGGATCAGGAACGGCAGGAAAAACTCCTGTGGAGTGGCCGAGGCATAGGCCTGCTTCATCAGCCAGGCAAGGGCGAAAGCGGCGGCGACCATCACCACCGAAATGATCTGGGTGACCTTGGCGCCGCCTACCCGGTCGGCGATCCAGCCACCCACAGGGCGAATCAGGGCGCCGATGAAGGGACCCATCCAGGCGTAGGTGAGGGCACTGGGGCCGTCCGGGTTGGGCAGGTGCTGCCATACCCCGTCAACCAGTTCGTGCTTGAAGCCGAAGATCACCTTGATGGCCAGTCCCAGCCCTGCCGCATAACCGATGAAAGAGCCGAAAGTCATGGTGTAGATGATGGTCATGGCCCAGGTGTGTTTGTCTTCGAAGATGCGATATTGCCGGTTGAGATTGTCCCGCAGCCCGGGAATGAAGCGCAACCCGAACACGGTCAGGAAGATGACCAGCCCCAGTACGATCAGTTTGGGTACACCAAAGCCCGATCCTCCCACGCTAGTCGGCAGGAACAGCCACAGGCCGAGGATGGCGGTGATTAGTCCCACACCGAGCATCAGCAGAATCCTGGCAAAGGCGCCGATGGGCGAACCCAGCCCAGGGGAGACATGCTCGTCGGTAATGTTGTTCATTCCGAACCAGGCTGCCAGGGTGGCCGGAATCAGCAAGGCCACCCAGATGTAGCCGGCATTGTGCAGATAGGTGGGGGTACCTGCGGCAATTTTTCCAAGCAGGGTGCCGGAATCCAGCTGCAGCACCATCGCCGCGCCGCCAAAGAGGCCGACGGTCATCACTAGGGGAATGACCACCTGCATGGTGGTGACGCCAAAGTTTCCCAGCCCCGCATTCATTCCCAGGGCAAATCCCTGTACCTTGCGGGGAAAAAAGTAGCTGATGTTGGACATGGAAGAGGCGAAGTTGCCACCACCGATCCCCGACAGCAGGGCCAGGACCTGGAATTTCCACAGTGGGGTGTGGATGTCCTGAAGGTAGTAGCCGGCACCGGCGGCGGGAATGATCAACAGGGCGGTGGTCAGGAAGATGGTATTGCGGCCTCCGGCGATCCTGATCAGGAAGGTCTCGGGAATCCTCAAAGTGGCTCCCGAGAGTCCCGCGATGGCGGTGAGAGTGAACAGGTCAGAGCGTTCGAAGGGAAAGCCCACGTTCAGCATCTGCACCGCGATCATCCCCCACATCAGCCACACGGCGAATGCGAGCAGCAGCCAGGGGATGGAAGTCCAAAGGTTGCGGTTGGCGATGCGTTTGCCTTCGGTCTCCCATTGCTGCGGGTCTTCCGGGTTCCATTTTTCCAGATTTCGAGCCATGTTGTTTCCTTACCTTTAGTGAAAAAAACGGTCAGGGATAGGTTTCCTGCTTGTCTCCTCCCGGAGCGATCTTGAGATGATGCATCTCTGCCATTTCCGGCAGCTCCGGCAGTTTCTTCAGTTCCTCCGCCATGGCGGCCATTTCCATGCGGCGGATGGCCAGATGCATCCAGATCAGCGAGATGGCGGTGATGCCGAACAGCATCATGAAGCAACTGGTCCACACCCCGACCAGGTCGTTGGCGCCGCCAAACAGGATGGGCAAAAAGAAACCGCCCAGGCCGCCGATCATCCCCACCAGGCCGCCGACTGCGCCCACATGACCTGGATAGTAGACAGGGATGTGCTTGTAGACCGCGGCCTTGCCGAGGGACATGAAAAAACCCAGCACCACGGTTAGAGTGACACATAGCCACAATGGCGTAGCCAGGGTGAAGTGAATCGGGCCCTGTACGCCATGGACGATGTAGTCGGTCTTGGGATAGCTGAGGAAGAACAGACATACCATTGAACCTATGAAGGTCCAGTACATGACCTTGCGCGCCCCAAACTTGTCTGACAGCCAGCCACCCAGGGCACGGAAGATGCTTCCGGGTAGGGCATAGGCAGCGGCCAGCATCCCGGCAGTCTTGATGTCGAGTCCATAAGATCCCTGATAGAAACGGGGCAGCCAAAGCGCCAGGGCGACGAAACCACCGAAGACGAAGAAATAGTAAAGTGCAAAGCGCCATACCTGAAGTTTCTTCAGGGGTTCCAGCTGCATAAAGGCGGCGGGGACTTTTTCCCCCTTACGCTTGCGTTCTGAGGTGACAGGATCCTCTTCGGTGACGAAGTAAAAGATGATTGCGGTGATAAACAGGATCACCGCGTAAACCTTGGCAGTGTCTTCCCAGCCCAGGGCGACCACCAGATAAGGAGCACCAAAGTTAGTGACTGCGGCCCCCACGTTGCCCATGCCGAAGATTCCAAGGGCCGTTCCCTGATGCTTGGCGTCGTACCAGCGGGAGACGAAGGCGATCCCCACCGCGAACGATCCACCTGCAAGTCCCACGCCCAGGGCTGCAACCAGGAACCATGGATAGGACTCCACACTCGCCAACAGCCACACTGCTACTGATGTGGTCAGCATGACTAGGGTATAGACTAAGCGGCCTCCATACTGATCGGTCCAGATCCCCAGGAAGATTCTGCTAAGTGAACCAGTGAGCACAGGGGTGGCGATGAGAATTCCGAATTCGGTGTCATTGAGCCCCAGTTCCTGTTTGATCTTCAAACCAATGATGGAGAAGATCGTCCATACGGCGAAGCACACAGTAAAGGCAAAAGTGCTCATGCCGAGAATACGGGTCTGTTTTCTGCGGGTTTCCGAGTCGATGAGTTGCATGGCCTATCCCTGTGGTTTGGAGAGAAAACGGTTATATTCGAACTTTATTGTAAGAAGGTAGGTTAGAACGTAGTTGATCTGGATCAAAATTTCGCCCTGCTTTATGGGTAGAATCAATTAGTTTACCCGCAGGAAACATAGCTGCGGTTTCGAAAGACCCTTGTTCTCAAGGAAACGATAGACATCGTTTAGCGATCTGTAGGAGACTTGGGCAGAGTTTGAATTTACTGTCAATTCATGGTCAGGAGGCAATCCTTGATACCTTGGGGTTCCATGATCGTAGAAAACCCGATATCGATAGACTTTTCTTTTCGGACGATATGAGAAATTTCCATAAGCGTTCGGGATCACAATAGACTTAACTTTAAGAGGATTCCCAGATGTCACAGAATTATCGATTCATTCGTTTCTTCAGGGAACTGGGCATCAAGGATGTGCCTCTGGTCGGTGGCAAAAATGCCTCCCTGGGGGAAATGTACCGGGAGTTGACCTCCAAAGGGGTCAATGTGCCCAATGGCTTTGCCATCACTGCCGAGGCCTATCGTTATGTGCTCGATCAGGCCAATGTCTGGCCAGCACTCCGTCAATCCCTTGAAGGACTTGATCCAGATGATGTCGAGGATCTCAAGCGCCGGGGCTATCAGGCCAGAAGAATTATCTATGAGGCCGGTATTCCCGACGATCTGCGTAAGGAAATACTGGATGCCTATCAGAAGCTGGAGCAGGAATACGGCCCGGATCTGAGTGTGGCCGTCCGTTCCTCAGCGACCGCCGAAGATCTCCCTACTGCCAGTTTTGCCGGTCAGCAGGAGACTTATCTCAACATCCGGGGCGGGGAAGGGCTGATTGATGCGGTGCAGCGCTGTTTCGCCAGCCTGTTCACCGACCGCGCGATTCATTACCGCATCGACCAGGGCTTCGACCACTTCAAAGTGTACCTCTCTGTAGGGGTGCAGAAGATGGTACGTTCGGATCTGGCATCCAGTGGCGTGATGTTCTCAATCGACACCGAAACCGGTTTTCGTGAGGCGGCCTTCATCACCGCCGCCTATGGCCTTGGGGAGACCGTGGTTCAGGGGGCGGTGGATCCGGACGAGTTCTATGTCTTCAAACCCACCTTCCGCCAAGGTTTCAGGTCGGTGCTGCGGCGCCGGCTGGGAGCGAAGAAAATCCGCATGGTCTACGCCCAGGGCGGCGACCGCCAGACCACCCGTATCGTTCCCACGCCCAAGGCCGACCAGCAGCGGTTCTGCATCGGTGATGAAGACGTCCTGACCCTGGCCGACTACGCCATCCAGGTGGAGGACCACTACGGTAAGCCGATGGACATGGAATGGGCCAAGGATGGCTGCGATGGTCAGCTCTATCTGGTCCAGGCCCGGCCGGAGACCGTGACCTCCCAGCGTAATGTCAATGTGCTGGAGGAATACCGCCTGACCGGGACTGGCAAAGTATTGGTGGAAGGACGTGCCGTAGGGACCCGGATCGCCGTGGGACCGGTTCGCGCCGTCCTGCATCCGGAACAACTGTCCCAGTTCCATCCTGGTGAGGTGCTTGTGGCCGACATGACCACACCGGACTGGGAGCCGGTGATGAAGACCGCCGCTGCCATCGTTACCAACCGAGGTGGAAGAACCTGCCATGCCGCCATCGTGGCGCGGGAACTGGGAATTCCCGCAGTGGTGGGGACCGGGGATGCTACCGAGGTGCTTCAGGACGGCCAGGCTGTCACGGTATCCTGCGCCGAGGGGGATGTGGGCCGGGTTTACGAGGATGAGGTTCCCTTTGAGATTGAACGAGTGGATTTGTCCCAATTGCCGCGGCCATCCACCGAGATTATGATTAACCTGGGCAATCCGGAAGTCGCCTTCCAGACCTCGTTTCTGCCCGTCTACGGGGTGGGACTGGCGCGGATGGAGTTCATCATCAACCAGTACATCAAGATCCATCCCATGGCCCTGGTCCATCCCGACAGGATCGGGGATGCGGAGGAACGTCATGCCATCGAAAAGCTCACCCGGGGCTACGACGACCCCAAGGAGTTCTTCGTCCGCACCCTGGCCGAGGGTGTGGGAACCATCGCCGCCGCCTTCTGGCCCAAGCCGGTGGTGGTGAGGATGTCCGACTTCAAGACCAACGAATACGCTTCGCTGTTGGGCGGGCGCTGGTTCGAGCCGGAAGAGGCCAATCCCATGCTGGGCTTTCGCGGCGCCTCGCGTTATGCGCATCCGGCCTATGCGGAAGGATTCGCCCTGGAATGCGCGGCGATGAAGTGGGTGCGCGAACAGCTGGGGCTGAGCAACGTGATCCTGATGCTGCCCTTCGTGCGCCGGGTGGACGAGGCCGAACGGGTGCTGGGAAAGATGGCGGAGTTTGGCCTCGAACGGGGCAGGGGCGGGTTGAAAATCTACTGCATGTGCGAGATCCCCAATAATGTCGTCTTGATTGACCGGTTCGCAAAGCACTTCGACGGTTTCTCCATCGGTTCCAACGATCTCACCCAGCTGACCCTGGGGGTGGACCGGGACTCCGAACTGGTGGCCTTCGACTACGACGAGCGTGACGAGGGGGTCAGGGAAATGATCCGCCTGGCCATCGAGGGCTGCCGCCGCAACGGCATCCACTCCGGCCTGTGCGGCCAGGCACCTTCTGACTATCCCGAGATGGCGGAATTCCTGGTCGAATGCGGCATTGATTCGATGAGCCTCAATCCCGATGCCGTGCTGAGGATGACCCGGTACGTGCTGGAGGTGGAGAAGCGGTTGGGGCGGAGAATTAGGGAATGAGATTGAAACCGTTATTTCAATAATGCTGAAGAGAAATCTCATCGATATGTACGATCGGTCCGGGATAGCGAACAACAACCGCATCCGCAGTCACCAGAACGATGCCCTCGATCATGGCTTGGGTAATGAGAATCCGGTCGAACGGATCTTTGTGAATTGTTGGGAGCAGGCCGATTTCCACAGCATGCCGGCTGGTGATGCACAACTCTTGATATCCATTGTCTATCAGGCCCCGGCGCAAAACGCTGGCATCTACCTGGAAATCGTCCCGCCCCAGTTTGCTTTTGATCGCGACTTCCCACAGGCTGGCGGCACTGAACCATAATTCACTGTCATCTGCTTCGAACAACTTGCGGGCTGCGGCAGGCAGTCGTTCCGGCATCCCTGCCGCCCAGAGCAATATATGGGTATCGAGCAGTAGTTTCATCGGGTTCCTTCGAACATCAGCCCGATTTCCTGTTCCCCCCACCGGTCAAAATCCTCTGGAACCCGTATTTGCCCTTGCATGAATCCTAAACGACGCTTTTGTTTATGGTCGGGTGCTTCCAATGAGACAACTTTCACCACCGGTTTGCCCGCCTTGGCAATGATAATGGTTTCTCCCTGCGCAGCTTCCTCGATGATTTTGGACAGATGGGTCTTGGCTTCGTGAATATTAAAGGTTTTCATGACATCTATTAACTAGATCAGGTTGACTTAGTTTATATGAGTAGCTTCGGTTCGTCCAAGCCTGTTTTGTTTGGCTGCAAGCCCAATATAAGATGGGCAATATAAAATGGGTGTCCTTTATGGGCTTGTACTACATCCGCTTTGCCGATGACCTGGTGGCCTGTTTTCAGTATCGACGTGACGGAGAGGCGTTTCAACGAGCGCTTGAGCAAAGGCTGGAGCGATTCAGCCTGACTCTCCACCCCGCCAAAACTTGCCTGATCGAGTTTGAACGCTTTGCCCGGGAAAACCGGCAGAAGCGAGGATTGGGGAAACCGGAGAGTTTCGATTTCCTTGGCTTTACCCACGTTTGAGCACAAAGGCGGAGCGACGGCGGGTTTACCGTACGTCGTTTCACCGTGGCCGAACGACAGCGAGCCAAACTCAAGGAGATCCGCCAGTGGCTGATGTACCACCGGAACCTACCGGTTGCGGCCCAAGGACAGAGGCTGGCCCGAGTGATTCTGGGAGCGATGAACTACTATAGCGTTCCTGGAAACCTCAAAGCGCTCAATGCCTTCCGAACGGAGATCTGCAAAAGCTGGTTTCGCGCCCTGAGGCGACGCAGCCAGAAAGCCGCCAAGCTGACCTGGGACAAATTCAAGCGCATTGTGCGTCAATGGATACCCAGTATACGAGTGATCCATCCGTATCCCAATGAGCGACTACGCGTCTGACCCGACGCAGGAGCCGGATGCGTTAGCAGCGCACGTCCGGATCTGTGTCGGAGGGCTGTAGTAGCGTGTAACGCTATATAAAACAGTGCTTTACGGCGGCCATTCGTTTCTTTTGTGCAAGATTGACCCTGGATCTATTTGTTAATCAAACTATGGGTTCAGCCTCGTCAAGACTCTCCCGTGTCAGTAAGGGTAGCAGTTGAATCAGCAGTTCGCGCTCACGCTCCATGATGCGTTCACGCAGTGCATAGGGGTAATTGACGACACACGCCGCGGCAATATCCAGACAGTATTCAAAAATCTTCCTGGCTTTGTCGTGGCCCTGTGCCTTTGAGGACCGCTGCAATAACCTTTTGCATGCGAAAGAACGCAACTCAGCGAGCAATTCCTGCGGTGGTCGGCGGTGGACGAATCGCTGCAGGAAATCCTCAAGGTTACTTTCCGTGATGGCGTCAAATCCCAGGATACTATTGAGTTCTACCCTATGCCGGTGGGCAAAATCGGCCAAGATGCGAATTTCTTCCTCCTGATTGTTGCCGTCGGCCCAGATCATTTCCACCAATGGAATCAGGTCCAGGAAATACAGATCAGTCTCTTTGAGCCCATGGATGGTAAACAGACAGTCGAGTTCGACAGACTCCATATGCAACCTCTTATCAATTCAATATCCCCTCATCATCCCCCCGTTGTTTGTCCTTATTTAAGGATAGCCGGTAATTTTCATTTTGGTTCCAACCGACCAAATGGTGAAGTATTGTCGGACAGAAGGATGAAGCCCAAAAGGCGGGGGACAAAAGACACCTCAGGAAAGATTTCAGGACCACGTCATTTAAACACGTAAAGAATTGAATGAAGGGACAGGTGGTCTGCTTCGAAAGCCTCGCCGGCAGGGAGGCCGGCGTGGAGCCTACAGGGGCGAGCCCGGACCGCAAGTCCAGTGAACTTTCGCAGCCGGGCGAGCGCCCAAACAGGGAAGTTTGGGCAGGGCTTTCTTGCGCGGCAGGACTGCACAGCAAGAAAGTATTCACGGCGTTTTTCGAAGCAGACCACCTGTCCCGGCTTGAATAGATGACGGAGCCCTGGGAAAGTTTTGCGCATCATTGACCGGAGAACTATTGGATGCGCTACACTACCGGTAGGCATGGATATTTGGCAGGATTGAAAAAGCCTCTGCTTGTTCAGCGGGTGCGGATGAAGAAAATAACAAAAAGCCCTGACAAATCCTCTTTTAGCTCCAGGCGTCGTTTCCTGAGGC
>JALVSV010000447.1 GCA_027024125.1 Methylothermaceae bacterium
GGCCAGTAAGGTGCAAGGGCATGACTGTCGAAAGTGAGTTGGCCGATCAGACCACCCATCTGCATCCTGGTGTTCTGACGGCTGGAATAGCGTGTCCAGTCTTGCCACTCGAGGCTGCTGTCCAGCGGAGCGACGTTCTCGGATTGCTTCAGTAAAGCGGAGAAGTCGAGTTCGAGAGGTGCCTGACCATGGAAGTAACTCAGCAGCGACAGGCGGCGCAGCAGGCTGGCGAGCAGGCCGCGGAACCGGAAATCACCGGGCACCATGAGACGTTCGCGATATTTGATACGGACGGGAGTCCGCAGATGCATGCGGCAGCGGGTGGCAGGCATGGAGGATTCTGATATCACCTGGGCTGGCAAGGGCTTAAGTGGTTCTTCGGGCCGGTAGATCTGACGCCATTGTTTTTCATCAAATTGACTGACTTCGTCGATTTCAAATCGTCCTCTGTCCAAGCCTACTCCGTCATTTCCGAGCCGGGTCCAGGCATGGACAACGTAGGGTAGCTGGGCGTTGGCCCTGCCAATCAACGTCAGGTCCACCGTGAATGTTTCTCCAGATTGATAGCGTTTCCCCTGACTGACTTCGGGATGAATGATGAAGGGATGGGGAGCGGCAGGATATTTACGCAGGATTTTACTGTCGTCCGGGGGCGGTGTCTCAAAGATGTAACTATAGGCACAGCTCCGCCACAGCAGGCATTCACGGCAGTCGCTCTGCCTGGTGATGCAGACCGCAGATTTAAGGGCGTACCCGAAGGCACCCCGCCAGGTCGAACCTGCATATGCAGGCAAGGAGATTGGCGTCCGGGCGCGGCAGTGGAAACGGTAGCGGTAGAAGGGTAAATCAAAAGTCGACATGGAGGACACTTGATTGATGCACGGCAATCCCAGCATAGCTCCCATGTCAGAAGTTGCCAAGGCCGGCAGGCCTCCAGCGGGATCGCGGCGAACGATGGGTTTTGAAATGTGTTACCTAAGCCGACTCTGATGCAACCGGCCAGATGTCATGAAATTATGCGGGAAAGGGATCTGGTCGGGGCAGAGGGATTCGAACCCCCGACATCCTGCTCCCAAAGCAGGCGCGCTACCAGACTGCGCTATGCCCCGTGTAAACTGTAGTCAGTCATTATATAACGTTTCGTTGCAGGTTCAAAAATTCTCTTGGATAGCGTTATGGGCACATTCACCTCATCTGCATTCGAACCGGCCTGGTGGCTCGCCAATAGGCATTTGCAAACACTTTGGCCGACGCTCTTTCGACGTATCCCTTCGCCTCCCTGCCATCATCAGGTCATCGACACCCCCGACGGGGATATTCTGGAACTCGACTGGTGCGGACGACAGGGTCCCCTGGTCATCATATTGCATGGACTGACCGGCAGCTCCCGGTCCCATTACGTCCGCGGCCTCCAATGGGCGTTGCTGAAACGGGATTGGCGCAGTGTGGTTTTGAATTTTCGGGGGTGCGGGAGACGACCAAACCGCACTTGGCGTTGTTACCACTCCGGCGAGACCGGGGATCTGGATTTCCTTTACCGCTGGTTGAGGGAAAAGCTGCCATCGATGCCTATGGCAGCCGTGGGGTATTCCCTGGGAGGAAACGTGTTGCTCAAGTGGTTGGGGGAACGGGGACGGGACTGTAATCTTTTTGCCGCATGTGCGGTTTCGGTCCCCCTGGAGCTGGCCAAGTGTGCAGATGCGATGGATCAGGGGCTGTCACGGATCTACCGCCATCGGCTACTGACAGAACTCAAGGAATATCTGTCGCACAAAATCCATTTTCTCGAGCAGTTGGGAAAAACAGAGGATGCCGAACGGCTCAAAGCATTGGGAGATCTCAGAAATATTCACTCTTTCTGGGATTACGACGATCAGGTCATCGCAGGCCTATATCCCTTCCGCGACGTCCACGAATATTACCGGACCTGCAGTTCCCGGCTCTATCTTGCCCAAATCGGCATACCCACCCTGCTGATTCAGTCCCGGGACGACCCCTTCATGACGCCTGATGTCATTCCTTCGCCTGCAGAAACTGCCAGCAGTGTTTTGTTGGAAATCAGTGAGGGGGGTGGGCATGTGGGTTTTGTGGAAAACCATTTTCCCTTGAAACCAGGCTATTGGCTGGAACGCAGAATCCCGGAATTCTTACAGGCAGAATTCGTACGATCTGCCCAGGCCCGGTAACAGGGACATCTTCAATCGGCGATCTTCTGGTAATCGGGAAGATCCACCATAACCATAAAGTAATGCGCCTGATGGCCATCATCCGACAAATCGATCACCTTGGTATAGGAACGTACTTCGCCACGTTCCAGCACATCCAGGGTCGGGTCTCCACTTTCATCGACTCCGATCGTGGAGTTGGCCACCTGAATTCCCAGCTGATCGAAGAACAGGATCTTGACGATTGGATGGACGGCCGTGAGGCCATTGTTCTTCAAGGTAAGTTTGTACTCGTAGCGGCGATCCTCTTCCGTGCCTATCAGGGTGAAAATGATATTGCGCACATACTGCTGATCAACCGAAATCACCTCATCGAAAACCAATGGATGCAGACCTGGAATCCTCTCCTCCACCAGATCTGCAATCTCCTTCTCCAGGCGCGCGACCATGGGCCGCAATTTTTGTAGCTCCCGCTCCTGCTGATGTTGCAGTATAGTGACTTCGTTGAGTTCCTTGGCATACAGGCTCAGTTTGATGGCAACGAACAGAAACGCGAAAAACAGAATCACAGAAAGAATCCCCAAACCGTAAATCAGGCGCGAGCGATGATGATGAGAGTAATGGACGTGCCTGCCATTACTCTTTCTTCGCCTGATCGACCGCCGCTCGGGATGATCCGACTCTGAGAACGTTTCTTTCAATGGAGTTTCCATGTTGACATCTAAAGCAAAAAACAGGCCAGGAGAAAAATGCAGCGTGTCATCAATATATTACATGAATGAAAAAATGTGTGAACGCTCAGAACACTCAAAGTGTAAAATTTACTGACTCCACTTCCCTTGCCGACAAATACACTACCTTTCCACAACAAAGGCCCCAACAAGGACTATGACCAACATTCCACCTCAGTCAGGTTGTTTCGATACCGATCAGGCAGATACTCTACCCGTCAGGACGGCACAGCA
>JALVSV010000448.1 GCA_027024125.1 Methylothermaceae bacterium
CTCCGGAACTGCCGGCCACCACATAGACAACCGGCTTCCCCCGGGGCAGATCACCCCACCAGAATGGAGGAGGCACTGGCGGTGACCACAGGACCGGGCCGAGAAAACGGTGGTTTTCCGCAATGTCGAGACGAGAGAAAGGTTCCGGCAGATCCCCATACAGCACCGCCTCGCCATTGGTGTAAAAATATCTGACATCCGGCTGCGGTTCGCCCAGGCCATAACGGCGCTGCAAACGATTGAAAGGATGGGCATGGCGGGCGAACACTCCGCGGATCACCCGCTTGAACAGTGGCCCCAGCCAAGAGTGGGGCATCCAGCGCAACGGCTTCAACACCGGCATCGGCGGTATGGGGCGGAAATCCGCCCGCCAATAGGCGTTGCAAACGTTGACATAGCGCACTCCGGCCACTCTGGCGCTGATGGACAGGGACAAGCGGAAATCCCCCACGACCACGTCGGGTTGCAGGCGTTCGATGAGATCCAGATCGGTTTTTATGTCACGGGACAAGCGCTCTTCCGTAAAGATCTGCCGTCCCCAGTCGACGAGGCGGCGGAATTGGGCCGGGCTTGGAGCATCGATCTTGTGAACAGGATGAGGAAAAGCGGCTAGAAAGTGACGATAGCGATTATCCGGACACGCCAGATGCACTTCCCACCCGGTGGGCAAATGCTCGATCAAGGCCAGAGGCCGAACCAGATGGGCCAGAGTGACTGCCTGAGCGAAAAACAGAACCCGCACCGCCCGGTCACCGCAGCTGCGTCAGCTTGGCGGGATCGAACATCCTCACCGTGATTTCAGGATCACGGAAGCGGTAATGCTTCCACACCAACGCCGTGGCCTTGCCATTTCTGTGATTGGTCATCACCATCCGCCCCGGACGCCAATAACGGCCCAGATAGCGCTTGTACTTATGATAGGTCAGGGTTTTGAGATGGTCGCCACGGCGGTTGTAATATTCGACGCGCCATGGGATGTAATGCACCTGGTCGGTCCAGACCACCTGACGGCTATACAGGGAATGGGGATCCTTGGGAATCCGCTCGGTCACGAACACCCGGCGCCCTTTGTAGTCGTCATCCCGGATATATCGGTAACTGTATTTTTCCAGCACCGGCGCGGTCATGTCCTCGTAGGAGAATTCGCTCCCCATGAAAGCCCCACCTTTGTTGGCGGAGGAAATGCGTTTGACCCGCTTGAGCGCCGGAAGATACAGCCATTGATCGTCGTCACCTTCCTTATGGGCGAACGTCAGGAACTTGGTGCCCCTGACATCCGCCGGGCTGTCAAACACCAACAGACTCTTGTCGCCATCATCGACACCTTCGAACGTGTAGCTGTGGATCTGGCGGGTACTGGTTTCGCCCCGGCGATTTCGCAACACCATCATGAGTTCGGCGCTGAAATTCCCCCAGCCCTCATCACGGCGCTCACTCTCCCTGGCGATCTCCAGGCCGCGTTCCTCCGGCGTGAGCGCCCAAACCGGTGCCTGCCACACCATCAAACATACCAGCAACAATTTTCCCATGAAGGCCAAAGGCGACGATCTAGTTGGCATATCGGTTCTCCCGTTCCGCCCACAACAACAAGGGTGGCAAAAGCAAAAAATCGGTCAGCAGCGCAAAACCGATAATGATCGCCACCACCAGCCCCATCTGAGCGTTGATGGCGAAATCCGACAGGGTCAAGACGAGAAACCCCGCCGCCAGCACGATAGAGGTCGTCAGCATGGCATTACCCACTTGCATGAAGGTATATTGGACCGCCTCCTCAGGGGACAGGTTCAGCCGCTGCCGGGCATGGAGGTATTTACCCAGGAAATGCACGGTATCGTCCACGACGATGCCCATGGTCATCGCCGCCACCACGGACAGACCCATGTTGACCTGACCGTGAATCAAACCCCACAGGCCAAAGGCCATCGCCGCAGGCACCACGTTGGGGATCAGGCTCAACAGACCCCAGAAAGGAGCGCGGAACGCCATCACCAGCGTCAGCGAAACCACCGCGAAAGCCACCAGGGTACCCAGCAGCATTCCCCGAATATTGCTGCGGCCGATATGAGCGAACATCACCGTGCCCGCAGGTTTGGCATACATATAGGCAGGCGCGTTGTTTCGCAGCCAACGGTCGGCCCGCCTTTCCAAGGCCAGCATTTCATCGCTGGAAAGGTTTTTTAGGGTCACGGTCAGGCGGGAGGCGGTCTTACCGGCATTGAGGCGGTCGTTGAGCTCCAATCCCTCGGGCAGCGACATCTCGTACAACAACAGGTACTGAGCCCCCAGTTCCCGAGTGGAGGGGATCCGGTACCAGGCGGGATCATTGGCGTGCATGCTCTGATTGAGCCGCTTGATGATATCGGCGATCGAATAGACATGCAGGGTTTCTGGTTGGCGGCGGTACCAGCGGGCGAAACTGTCCAAGGCCCGGAGGTACTCGGGCTCGGTGATCGCCGCGCCATGCCGGGCCGGCAAGGAATAGTCCATGACGTACATGCCGGTCAGGTGCGCAGTGGCATATTCGGTATCGGCACGGAAAGGTACGTCAGCGGAGAAATACCGAATCGAATCATCGTTCAACTCGTTCCTGACGATAAACGCCGACAAAATCGCCGCCAACAGAGGCGTCCCCATCAACAGGGCACGGCGGTGGTAGATGACGAACAGTGCCAAACGACGCATCGCAGCCCCTCCCAGGTTACCGGATCGCCCCGGAACCCTCAGAGGCATCAACAGCGCCAACAGGGGCAGCAAAACCACGGTGTAAAAAAATGCGAACCCTACACCCATCGCGGCAATGTTACCCAGGTCCCTGAATGGCGGGGAATCGCTGAAATTGAGCGTCAGGAAACCCAAAACCGTGGTCAGGCTAGTCAGGAATATCAGGCGAAAATTCAGCTGCAGTGATTGGACCGTCGCCCTGCGTTGCAACTCGCGCCAATCCAGTGGGCTGAGCCATCCTCCGCGCAGAAAGAACAGGAAGGTCACCAGCAAATGAACACAATCGGCCACCGATACCGTCAAGATAATGTTGGGCGCGGCGGCTGACGGCGGCGAAATCTCGAATCCCAGCCATCCCGCCGTTCCCATAGTCGCGCCTATGGAAAACAGCAATATCGCATAAGCCCATACAGCGGCGAGCAAGGATCCCAGCAGCAGCCACAATACCCCAAAAACCAGCGCGAACATGAGAGGAAACAGCGTTCTCATGTCTGTCTGGGACGCCTCGGGGAATGCGTGGCTCATCATGACCCCGCCACTGAGACGAACATCCAGTTCCGGATAGCGCTGGCGCAGCTCCATGGCCAACCGACGCACATGCTCGACCACCGCGGGAACCTCGGTATGTTCGTCCAGACCGGGCAAATGCACCACCACGTGCACTCCGGTGACCCGGCCATCCGGTGACACCACCCGCCTAAGCAACAAGGGCTCGTGCAAGGCGATGTTTTCGACCGCCGCGATTTCCTCCGGCGTCAAACCCCCGGCATTCCTAAACAAATCACGGACGATCAATTCGTTTTCACGGCCCTCGGTATGCTGGAAATTCTGCAACGAATCGACCCGCTGCACATAGGGAATCGACCAAGCCTGATCGGTCAACCATTCCACCGCCCCCAACACTCTTGAGGTAAAGATCCCGCCTTGTTCGGGCGTGAGGATGAACATGACCGTATCATCCTTGGTGTAGGTGGCATGGATGTCATTGAGACGGTGAAGATACGGATCCTCAGCTTCGAAGAAAACCCGGTAGTCGGTGGTGAAACCAAGGAAACGGGCGCCACTTGCCAGCGCTACGGTGGCCACCAGCAAAAACGCAAGCCACATCCACCGCCACCGGCCAAGCAGCTCGACATACCGGTCCGCCATCCCTCAACGCGCCGCTATCTCTCTGAGCAAGGCGAGCGCTTGCGGCCTCCCGTCGAAATCCTGTTCCTTTGCCAGAACTTCCTGCAATATCTCCTTGGCCGACTCCGAATCGCCGCGGGCATGCAGAATGGCCGCCATATGATATAAGACGCTCGGGTCGCGCCCCTGCAGCGCCACAGACTTCCGAATTTCCTGCAGGGCCTTGTCCAGGTCCCCGTTCAGATACAGCAGCCACCCGTAAGTATCACGAAAAACGCCATTGTTGGGAGCGGATTCAACCGCTTTTTGCGCATATTCCAGGGCGCGCTTCCTGTCTTCTTCCTTCAAGAGCCAGGCCAAATCGTTCAAGGCGATCCCATAATTCGGAAACCATTCGGCCAGTCGCTGAAATTGGGCGATAGCCTCCACGCGCTTACCTAAATGGGAAAGCAGACTGGCGTACACGTAGCGGACGACGCTGTCGCGCTCGTGCCGACGCAACCATTCGGCCAATACCCGCTCGGCGGCATCAGGATTACCGGAAAACAGGTACGCTCTGGATAATCTGATAGTCCATTGCGAATCGTCAACCCCATCGAGAGCGGCTTCGTAGTATTCGATCGCCTTCGGCCAGTTTTTTCGCTTGAAGGCCAAATGACCTGCGAGCGCCTTAACCTGTGGATCGTCAGGACGCAGAGACGACACTTTCCCCACCATTTTCTGCGCCTTGTCCAATTGGTTTTCAGCGAGGTAAATCCTGGCCAAGTCTATATACACGGGCACCAATTCGATGCCCTCGCTCATCAATCCCTCATAAATGTCCCTGGCTTTGCCGTAATTTCCGGAAGAGTACTCGATTTTTGCCTGGTAGAACTCAACCAGTGGCGTATCAGGAACCCAATCCCTGAGTTTTTTCAATGTATCTTTAGACTGTTCCAGTTCTCCAGCAAGGATTTGGGCATCCGTCAAAGCGGCAAGCAGAACAAGATTATGTGGATGCTCGTTCAGCCCCGCCGTCAAAACTTCCTGGGCACCCGCATAGTCACCAATGGCGACATAATGCCTTGACAAGCGCAGGGTGGCTTTTAGATTACCCGGATAATCCTTTACGATACTTTCCAGCGCAGCTCGATAGCCAGCAGAATCCCCTTGCTTCAGCTGCAACTCCGCCAATCCCATTCTCGCCCTGTAGGCGAATTTTTCGCCTTTGAGCGCTTCCTTGAACAAAGCCTCGGCTTCGTGGAGTTTACCCAGCTCCAAATACAACTGCGCCATATTCAGTGCCACCGACAGGTCCTTGGAATTTTTGGCACGGGCCCGTTCAAACCACCGCAGCGCCTCTTCGTAGTTGCCTTTGAGCAGATTGACGGCACCCAGAAAGTTCAGTGGCAGGGAGCTGTCTGGATAGTCCTGGAGCAATTCCCTCGCCAGATCCTCGGCCTTTTGAAGCTCTCCGGCCTGCATATGTGCCGTGATCAATTGCGCCTTCGGCATGAGTTTCTCGGGCGCGATCTCCACCGCCTGCTGGATCGCCTCGATTCCTTCTTCAAATTCACCTGAACTCAATAAAGACTGGCCCAGGAACAATTTGGCTTCCATAGTATCAGGAATGACCGTGGCAAGGCGTTTGAGATACTCCCGCTCTTCCTTCTTATTTCCAAGAGCAGACTCGATCCGCGCCATTAGTCCCAATACGAAAGGATCGTCAGCCTTGAGAAGCACTACGGGATACAATACGACTTTAGCCCGCTTGAAAGCCCCCAATTCAAAATTGATGGCAGCCAGCAACTTTCTAGCGAAAACAGAATCAGGGTACCGCGCCAAGAAATGGGTCAATTCAGTTTCAGCCTGGGCAATTTTTTTATTTTTATAAAGCGCCAAACCATAGTAGTAATGAAGAAAAGGATTGTTCAAACCTTTGCTGACGGCCTTGTCAAAATCGGCTTCCGCTCCTTCAGAATCACCCTGTTTCAGCTTCAATAACCCAGAAACGAACCAAAATTGTGGATAATGCTCACCAATAGCCTGTATCCGTTCCAAGTCCTTCTTGGCTGCCTCGTATTTCTTCAAACGAATTCGTACCCAAGCCCTGTCAAGTACATCGGAGGCGTTCAGTCGATTGTATTTGATCGCTTCGGTATAAAACTTTTCAGATTCATCCAGTTTATTTCCGTACTCGGCCAGTTTCGCCTTGAAACGCCATAACTGTCCCTCCTGGGGTGCCATTTCCAATGCCTTGTCAGCAAGCTCCTCAGCGGTATCCATATCCCCCTTTACAAAAGCCAACTTCGCCAAACCCAGCTTCGCCAAAGGGCTGTCTGGCACTACCTCCAAGGCCCGCCTATACTCAAATTCCGCCTTATCCAGCTTACCTAAAGCCAGCCACGCGTTCCCACGATAAACAAGCAATTTGGCCTGCTGCTCAGGCGTCATTTCAGGTATGATTTCAACTTCATCGAGCAATTCCTGATATTTATTCTGTAACGCCAGCGCCTCGGCTAATAGAGGCGATAAAAATACTTTGGAGACACCCAATTTCTGGGCCCACCGCAACTCCTTTTCCGCTGCCGCACCGTTGCCCTCGCGCATATAGAGCTCTCCCAAAAGACTCCTGGCTTCGGCATTTTCAGGGTTTTTTCTTAATGCACTCTTAAGTTCGATAACGGCAGCGCGCAAATCTCCCTGTTCTTGATAATCCCTGGCCCGCACCACGTGCTCGGAATCGGTCAAATCCGGGGTACACGCCATCAGAAAAGCGGGCAAAAGCATAGAAACAAGTTTACTTCTCAAATTCATATTTATATCACTTAAGTAAATTCAAACCTTGAGGGACTTTGTTGCATAACGCCCCTTCTTGAACGGTCCAAGAGGTCGTCGCTTATGAAGTCCAGTCAAGCCCTGTAAGATTATATACACGTTTATCGAACAGCTTCGGTCGTTTGGTCTGCCAGTTTTTGAGTGCCTGTACGGGTGCGATATGGCCGATGGCCTTTTGAGGAATCTGATGGTTATAGACCTTGGCATACTGCAACAGGGTCTGTTCCAGTTCTTTGCCGTTGTGGAACCGGCTGGTTTTGACGGTTTCGGCGGTCCGGCCATTGAAGCGTTCGACCATGCCATTGGTCTCCGGGCGCCTGGGCGGATTGAGACGGTGTTCGATGCCATGGCGCTTACAGACGCGGTCGAAGACGTAACGGCCGGTGGGATTGCGCTCAACGGTAGCGCAGAAACGATCAGTAAATTGCTCATCCCATCCATGGTGTTCGCCCCTCCGGGGCCTGCTACGCAGTCCAAATCCACTCGCGGCGGATTTGTCCTTGCCTGTCGGTGAGGACTTTGGTGATTTTGTTGGTGATTTTGAATGAGGCCTAGTTGACCAGGCTGTCGAGGAATCTGGCGCCAACTTTGGCCTCCTTGGTGGGATGGATTTTTTCCATAATAGACCCAACGACTAGCCTGATCGATGGCACCGAACAGATACCGGCCTTGGGTTTCATCCGGCATTCGGGGCAGGTACTTGACGTCGATGTGGATGAAGCGGGGTTCATAGTCCTTGAAGCCCTTTTTCGCTTTGGGTTGGACGGTTTCTCCTTCCTTGGCGGCAATCAGGATCTTGAGGTTGGAAACCCCGTAGCGTCGCAGCAGGCAGTCAAGAAAGGAACGGGATAGGTCGGGATAGATGTACTGGTGCACGACAACCAGGAGGTCAACCAGGGGAAGCAGCAACGTCTCCCGCAGGTAGATGACGATAGCTTCCTGTTCCGGGCTCAGGGTCGCGTGGATACGGAGGGAGGCACCTTCGACCGAATCGTGTTTGCACCATTTGCAGATGGTGTGACGATGAACCCCGTATTTCTCGGCCAGAAACGTATCCGGCAGGTCGGAGGCCTGGATCTCCGGAGTAGTGCGGGCTTTCCTGTGAAGGCGGATGACCATCATGATGTCCTCTGGGATCAAGGGTTATCTCGTGAGGCTTTGGCCTCTTCAATCAGGCTGGAAAGTACGTCTCTGGCCCAGAACAAAGGATAACCCCTTCGGGGAATATGATCACACACACGGGACCCAACAGTTACCGCTGACTTTGTTATCAATAATCAGGTCCTGACTGATCATTGGCCCAGTTGCAAGAAGAGACGATCGCCGTCGAGGGCACCTACGACACCTGGGATTACCATCGCCACATCGCCCATAGAAACGCCAGTTCATCCGGTACATCCATACATTAGGCTGGGCAGGCCAGAGGGGGGTGAGTTTCATGTGTATCGGGCGCTCTGGAAAAGTACCCGACAATGCCAAAGGCGTGATACAGCGAGCTGTTAGACAGAGTGAGTTCGCCTCATGAATAAAAATTGGCGACCATTTCGGCCATTGTACCACCATGCTTCAACATTTGTTCATTATTAAAGATACGCAATTACCGGAAGAACCCAAAGAATTAAACCCAATGATTGAATACTCCACCGGCTAGAAGCCGGTGGCTTCATGTTCCGACTGGAAGTCGGTTTTGTCGGCTAAAGCCAACCAGCTCGGGCCTTATGGCCCTTCGCCTTCAACTCGGAAATCCGTATCATCTTCATGATACTGATGCTCAATGTACTCTTTGATCACTTCATCCGTTACATTGCCGCTGCTGCAACAAAAATACCCACGAGCCCACACATGCCTTCTCCAATACACTTTCCTCAAATTGGCAAATTCCTGCAGAAGCCTATAGGAACTCTTTCCCTTCAGTCGCTGCACAAATCGACTGATCGTCAACTGGGGCAGAATCGACACAAACAGATGCACATGCTCCTTCGAGATATGGCCCTTCAATATTTCTACATCGCTATCCCGGCAGACTTGGCGGATCAACTCCCGAACTCGTACGCTATCCTCCGCACGCAGCACCGGTTTCCTGTACTTCGTGACCCAGACCAGATGAAGGTGTATCTCAAAAACTGTGTGCGAACCATGCCGATATCCCATGCTCTCAGTTTAACGCCTCATCACAATATGCTGAAGCTGTCACCTGAAGGCGAGGGATTTAACCCTCCCAAAGTGGGACAATAAGCTGTAAGTTGTGTCCCTTTGCCCTCATACCGGCTGGGGTTGTCCATCCCTATATAGTCACTTTATCATTAAGTATAGACATTACCTAACGAACGATAGCGCCCTTCCTCGACGTTTTTCTATTGCAAAGAAGGCAAATTTTTATGCGCCAGGAGGCAATCCAGCGCAATATCCAGCCTCTTCCATTGAATCAGCCATGAGTCTCCAACGGAGCCTCAAAACACACCTTCCCGGAGAAACCGGATCCATAGTGTTGGCTACAGAAACATTTGCGATGACAACAAAATGTCAAGAGTTATAACTGAATCTGGTGTATGAGCAGAGATTGAAAAGGGCGGTGTACCCTGTTGAAATCGGTTTGTTAAGAACTGAAAACCAACAGAAGAGGTACGCCACCATGAGCAAAGATAGCGTAGTTGAGTTTCGTACAGCAGAGTCTATAGACGATCCATTGACTGAATTGTTGAGGCAGGGAGCGAAGCGGTTGATA
>JALVSV010000449.1 GCA_027024125.1 Methylothermaceae bacterium
GCCCGGACCGAAAGTCCAGTGAACTTTCGCAGACGGGCGAGCGCCCAAACAGGGAAGTTTGGGCAGGACTTTCTTGCGCAGCAGGACTGCGCAGCAAGAAAGTATTCACGGCGTTTTTCGAAGCAGACTACCTGCCCCGGCTTGAATAGATGACGGTGCCCTGGCCACGTGACCAATCCATATCCCGTTAAACAATTCTGTAAGTTAGAATTCACCGTTACGACCCACCATCGAATCAAACTTGGAGAACAAATTCATGAGTGTTGAAGCCCATGTCCTGGACCGTTACGCTGAAGGTGCCGAGCGCCGCCAGGAGGATTTGTGTTGCCCGGTGGACTATGATCGGGATCTGTTGAAACTGCTGCCCCGGGAAATCATCGACAAGGATTATGGTTGCGGGGATCCATCCCGCTATGTGCAAACAGGAGACGTGGTGCTGGATCTCGGTTCCGGCTCAGGCAAGATCTGTTATATGGCGGCTCAACTGGTGGGTCAACAGGGTCAGGTCATCGGCGTGGACATGAACGATGCCATGCTCGCCCTGGCACGAAAATATCAACGGGAAATGGCGGAGAAGTTGGGTGGAGACCGGGTGCGTTTCGTCAAGGGGATGATCCAGGATCTGGCACTGGATGTGGAAGCCACCGACAAGTGGCTTGCCGATCATCCCATTCACGACCATGAGGGTCTGCTGGCGCTGAAAGCCTGGCAGGCCAGGCAAAAACACGAACGGCCCTTGATTACCAGCGAATCGGTGGACCTGGTCATTTCCAACTGCGTGCTCAATCTGGTGGATGATGGGGACAAACGGCAATTGTTCGATGAAATCTTCCGGGTGGTCAAGCCAGGTGGCCGCATCGCCATCTCCGACATCGTCTGCGACGAGCCGGTACCCGATTCTCTTAAACAGGATCCCCAATTGTGGAGCGGTTGTATATCGGGATCGCTGCAGGAACAAGAATTTCTGCAGGGTTTTGTGGATGCAGGTTTCGTCTCGGCAAAAATCGACCAATGGGGAGAAGAACCATGGCGGGTGGTGGACGGCATCGAATTCCGTGCGGTCACCGTCACCGCGACAAAACCCGAAGGCGATGAATGTATGGATTTTGGCCATGCAGTCATTTACAAGGGCCCATACGAGAAGGTCCATGACGATGAGGGGCACGTCTACTACCGGGGCCAGCGCATGGCGGTGTGTGAGCGCACCTTCCGGTTCCTCACCAAGGGGCCAATGAAGGACGATTTCATCGGTATTGCTCCGGCCGCCATGGGTGAAGGCAAGCCCTGGTGTGCACCTTCCGGCACGCTTCGCAGTGCCGCAGAGACCAAGGGGGGCATCAATATCGGTGGTGAAAGCGGGGGAAGCTGCTGCTAGCTGTGCCGAACTTTTCCATCATCATTCCCACCTGGAATGAGGCTCAGGGAATACGCCACACCTTGCAGAATCTGCAATCCTTGCGGCAACAGGCGCAAATCATCGTCGTTGACGGAGGAAGTGAAGACGGCACCCCTGACATCGCATTCCCTCTGTCCGATAGGGTATTGACCGCAGCCAGAGGCCGTGCCAACCAGATGAATACCGGCGCCAAGGCCGCCACAGGAAACATCCTGATCTTCCTCCATGCCGATACCCGTTTGCCAACTGATGCCCTGTCGAAGATCGAACAGGCCATCGATGACGGTTATCGGTGGGGTAGATTCGATGTGGAACTGGCCGGCCGGCATCCTTTTCTACCCGTGATCGCCAGCTCGATGAACCTGCGCTCGCGCCTGAGCGGTATCGCTACCGGCGATCAGGCCATTTTCGTCGAGCGCAAACTGTTCGATCAAATAGGCGGCTATCCGCAACAGCCACTGATGGAAGACATCGAACTGAGCAAACGCCTGCGTCGCCATGGCAGACCCGCGTGCCTGTTTTCCCAAGTGACCACTTCGGCAAGACGCTGGGAAACCTACGGCATGGTAAGGACGATTCTACTGATGTGGTGGCTAAGGTCCCTGTATTGTGTCGGTACGCCTCCAGACAGGCTGAACAGCCTCTATCGGCGAGGAGTCTTCTGGTGAACCACCGCGCCATTGTGGTGTTCGCCAAGGCTCCGGTCCCCGGGAAGGTCAAGACCCGGCTCCTGACAGTCTTGTCTCCCTCCCAGGCCGCTGCTCTCCATGCCCGACTGACACTGGAGACCATCCGCCTGGCCACGCGGGGAAACCTGGCGAAGGTCTATCTTTATGGCCATCCAGACACTGGCCACCCTTTTTTTCAAGCGCTGGCCAAACGTTTTGGCGTGACGTTGCGAACCCAATGGGGAAAGGATCTCGGGGAAAGAATGTCTCACGCTCTGACAGAAACCCTGACCCGTCACCGCCAGGTGTTGCTGCTTGGCTGTGACTGCCCTTCACTGGAATTCAGGGACCTGGAAATGGCCTGTCAAGCCTTGGCACAAGGGCATCAGGTGGTCTTGGGGCCAGCGGAAGATGGGGGTTATGTATTGATCGGCACCAGCACGCCCCTGCCTTACCTGTTCAGGGACATCCCCTGGGGCAGTGACAGGGTTCTGGAGGAGACCCTGGTTCGCATCCGCAAACACCACCTCGATCCCTTTCTGTTACCCATGCAGTGGGACCTCGACAGACCCGGAGATCTGAAAAGATACCGTCATCTGCGCCAGCAGGCAGCCACCGGCCAATTCATCGTCAACTCCTCTGTGGCGGGCAATCAGTAAGGCTCGATCGGCAAGGATGCAATCGCCTGCTTTAGATTGTTTTCATTATAGGTCTTTGCCAATTGCAGCTCACCTGTGTAATCGAAGCGATCGATGGCACTTTGGTGAATCATTTCATTGATACCTGCCAACCGGGCCAGCCTCCCCTGATCCACGACGCTATGCTGACCGCCAATGGGGCGGATGTATTCAGCCCAGTTCAGGCGGTTTTTCACATCGTACACGGTGCTGATGCCGCCTTCCAGTTTCTGCAACAGAGCACTGGTGATCTCATACGGCTTGCCGAAGGAGTTCTCCAGTCTGCCCAAGGGATTGCCATAATCCTGCCAGTCGCGCCAGCCGCAACAATTCTGCATATATTCCTGGTCAAAAGCCAACCCC
>JALVSV010000450.1 GCA_027024125.1 Methylothermaceae bacterium
AAAACCTTTCAAACTCATCGATGGCGACTTGGTTCCACCTCTGCAGGCGGCCAAAGCTGTGACTGCTTTTATCCGCCGTCATGGTCCAGCATCCCTGAATGTGGCAGGACCGAGAGCCAGTAAATCTCCACAGGCTTACGCATATACCCGTCGGTTGTTACAGACCGTCTTCTCTCAACGGATTCCGTGAATGACGATCGTCTTGCCGCGGGCCTTGAGCAATCCTTCTGCCTCGAGGCTCTTGAGTACCCGACCCGCCATCTCCCTGGAGCAACCGACGATCCTCCCCAGTTCCTGGCGGGTAACGCGAATCTGCATCCCATCCGGGTGAGTCATGGCATCGGGTTCTTTGCACAAGTCGATCAGGGTCCTGGCTATCCGGCCTGTGACATCGAGAAACGCCAAATGGCCTACTTTGCGACTGGTATGAAGAAGACGCCTCGACACTTGTCGGCCAAGGGCGCGCAACAGTTCGATGGCATGGGGAGCCAGATCGTTTTCCAGATAATGTTCCAATCGTTGATAGCTGATCTCTGCCAGTTGACAGGGTTCGCGGGTACGGATCGTGACTTCGCGGTTGTTGACACCCATGAAAACGCCGATTTCGCCGATAAATTCGCCCCGGTTGAGATAACCTAGAATCAGTTCCCGGGCGCTGCTTTCTTGGATACTGACCGTTACCGAACCTTCGATGATGTAGTACAGCGTATCACCCGGATCGCCCGGTTTGATGATTTCTGTCTTGGCTGGATACCGGCGGCGGTGACAGTAGTGGAGGAAAGGCTCCAGAAACTCCTCGTCTGCAACGACTCTGTTTGGTATCGACTGCATAATCCTGAACTGTCCATGGGTAACAGTTCTAAGTCTAGGACAGGAGTCGGGTCTGTAAAGGCACAAAATCCTCAGGATGAAAGGCGGATCAGCCTTGTTCTGACAATACTGCTAGTACTCGTCCGGTATTTCCGTCTGATCATGATATCTTGAAGGAAATTGTCACAGGAGACTGAAATGTTCGATCAGGGCAAAATCGATCAGCTTTATCCTCACTGGGTACAACTCCGGCGTGCATTCCACCGGGAACCCGAACTGGCTTTCGAGGAGGTGGAAACCGCCAGGAAGATCATGGCTGAACTGGATCGCCTCAAGATTCCCTATCATTATCAGGGGAAAGGTGGTGGGGTGATTGGAGAGATTTCGGG
This sequence comes from Methylothermaceae bacterium, assembly GCA_027024125.1. GTDB lineage: Bacteria > Pseudomonadota > Gammaproteobacteria > Methylococcales > Methylothermaceae > Methylohalobius. The sequence continues at coordinate 1,200 of JALVSV010000450.1, forward strand.
GTCAAGTGTAGAAGCGGCGACAATCGCCTTGCGGGCAGACATGGATGGACTGCCCGGGAAAGAGCTGACAGGACTACCCTTCGCTTCCGTCAATCCAGGCAAGATGCACGCATGCGGTCACGATGCTCATATGACCATGCTGCTCGGAGCAGCCGCTCTACTTCGGGAATCTCCGCTACCTGGTAAGGTATTGTTGGTATTCCAGCCGGCCGAAGAAAAGGGTGGCGGAGCCAGGGTGATTCTGCAGTCGGGTGTGCTCAGTGGCGTCAGGGCCATTTTTGGAGGGCATGTCACCCACCATTATCGGGTGGGGCAGATCATGGTAGGAAATGGCGTCGTCACTGCCCAGTCCGATCGTTTCAGAATCGACATCCATGGCCGTGGTGGCCATGGCGCCCGCCCTCATGAAGCGATCGATGCTGTCGTCATCGCTGGTTTCCTGATTACCGCGTTGCAGACTCTGATTTCACGCGAGTCAGATCCATTGCATCCTTTGGTGGTCACCATCGGCAGTGTTCAGGCTGGAAGCGCGCCCAATGTGATTGCCGCCGAGGCGGTACTCGAAGGGACGATCCGTACCACACAACCGGAGGCAAGGCACCACATCCATGATGGTTTGAAAAGAATGGTCAATGCGATAGCAGAACTTCACCGGGCCGAAATCGAACTGGAGATTCAGGAAGGCTATCCTCCTATCATCAATACGTCCAGAGAAACCGAGATCGCCCGCCGCGCAATTCTCGAGATAGCAGGGAGTGAGGGGCTGGTGCCGATGGAGCATCCCAGTATGGGTTCGGAGGACTTCGCCTTCTATCTGCAGAAGATCCCTGGCTGTTACGTCCGTTTTGGGGCCCGCAGGCATGAGGACGAATACATCCCGCTCCATAGTCCCTTGTTCGATATCAATGAAGAAGTGCTCAAAGTCGGAGCCACGTATTTCGCCAGGGTAGCCTGGGAGGCGTTACAGGATTATGGCCGCTGATCTGCTTTTATTCCAGCCATCGAAGGCCTTCACGATCGGAGTGGAATGGGAACTTCAGCTGCTCGATGCTGATCATCTGGATTTGGCTCCCCGGGCACTCCCCGTTCTGGAGCTGTTCCCGGACAACCCGTGGATAAAACCGGAACTGATTCAGAGCTGTGTCGAAATCAATTCCAAAGTCTGCGACGACATTGTCCAATTGAAGGATCATCTTGGAGATTTGCTCGCCAATTTGCACAGGCGTTGTGAATCCCTGGGATTGAAACTGTGTGGCGCAGGAACCCATCCCTTTTGCCGTCGTCTCGCACTTATTACCCCTTTGCCCCGTTATCTGCGTGAAAAGGCCGATTATGGTTATATGGCTCGCAGTCAAATCACCTATGCCATGCACGTCCATTTGGGGATGCCTGATGCAGAGGTGGCACTGACGCTGATGCGTGAAATAAAGGCTTATCTCCCTGTTCTGATTGCACTCAGTGCCAATTCACCGTTCTGGCGGGGCTATGAAACCGGTTTTGCCTGTTATCGTCAACGTATCCTGGCTTCAGGACGCAGTTATGGCATTCCACCCGCCTTCTCGACTTGGGATCAGTTCTGTCAGTTTTTTGAGGTCACCCGACGTGCAGGCGTGTTCCAACAGATCAGAGAAATCCACTGGGATCTTCGTCCACGGCCGAGGCTGGGTACCCTGGAAGTCAGGGTCCTGGATTCACAGCCCTGTCTCAAGGATGTCGTGGCCGTGGCGGTGTTCGTTCGGTGCCTGGCAAGATATCTTGTCAACACTCAGGTGGAGCAGCGGCCGGCCATTCTGCCGACACCGATACCCTGGTGGTTGGAGAAAGAGAACTATTTTCAGGCTACCCGTAGGGGATCATTGGCCAGTTACATCGATGCCGGTGGTGGGGTACGCCCTCTCTC
>JALVSV010000451.1:0-4581 GCA_027024125.1 Methylothermaceae bacterium
CTTCGAGGTCTTCCGGGCGTCACTCTGCAGCGCAGTATCCGTGGGGGCTTGAGTGCCTTAGCGCTGCGCGGGGTGAACGCCGGTCAGGGTCAATTGATACTCGATGGCATCCCTTTGTACAGTTCCATTCCGGGTGCCCACAATCTGGACGCGATCGCTCCGGAAATGCTGCAGGGAGCCGAAGTGGTCCGCGGACCTGCCGCAATTCGCTACGGCAGTCTGGCAGCCGGTGGGACGGTACGGCTCTTCTCACGCGACGAGCAGAAAAGCGGCGCCTGGTTCCATTTGCAGGGAGGGAGCTTTGGCACGCTGTCGCAAACCGGTACGGTGGCACTGGCCGCCGACAAGTTCCGCACCACGGTCACCGGCAAACACGAAAACATCTTCGATGGCGTGAGTCTGGCAGACCGGAAAAACGGCAATCACGAACGGGATGGGTATATCGGCAATCTGGCGCTGCTTCGATATGCTGCCAAACCCTTCGAGCAGATGGATTTGAATGGGACCTTCTACTACGGCCATACAGACGTCGATATCGATGGTATCGGTCTCCTGCCCAATGGTCAGCCGGGCGCGGTGGACGACCCGAACGCCTTCGGCCGCAACGAAATCTGGATGGTACAGCAGAGTGCACGGCTGGACGTAACACCCGATTGGCAAAGTGGCTTACAGTTCGGCTATCATCGTTCCTACGCAAAGTTGCGGGTAAACGACGTCACTAGCGATTTGGACAGCCGCTTGTGGCTGCTGCGCTGGCGCAACCGGCACCACTTGCTACGGGGAGATGGCAAAAACGAGGGACTCGACTTTTCTTGGGGTACCGAGGTGCGCAAAGAGGAAGGAAGCGCCAACAGTCTGCTTGAGAAGCTCAGGGATGATCGGACACAGTTCAGCGGGCTGCTCGGCTTCGATGCGCTGTACGGTCCCTGGACCGGTGTCGGCGAGGCGCGGATCGACCATTACGAAAATGCCGGGACACACGGGGTTTTCCATCTGGGGGTGAGCTATGAAATCGCTCCAAGGCTCAACCTGCGGGCCGGCGGCGGACATGTCTACCGCCCCCCCACTTTCCAGGAACAGCATTTCCCCTTGTTCGGCAACCCGCGACTCAAACCGGAATCCTCCTACAGCGGGGAATTCGGGCTCGACTGGACACCGTTCGACGGTTCGCACCTGTCCCTGACCGGGTTTTACAGCCGTTACAAGAATCTGATCAACTTCGCTTTCTTTCCCTCATTGGGCCACAGGGTCGTCACCGGCATACCGCGGAGCCGGGTGGCCGGCGTCGAAGTGGAAACCGGCTATGAAGCCGTCACCTTTAGCGTGGGGGCGACCTATACCTACCAAAACGGCCGCAATCTTGACAACGACCGCAGTCTGCCTCAGCTGCCCACCCATATGGGCAAGCTTTTCGGCCATTGGCGGCCACCTGGCGTACCCGTGACATTCGGAGCCGAAATCATCTATCGAAGCGGTTATTTTGACGATCCAGACGAAACGATCCGGCTCGGCGACCTTTGGCTGGTCAATGTACAGGCGGTCTATGCAGTGATTCCGGCGATGCAGCTCTATGTGCGGGGCGAGAACCTGTCGGACGATCACACACCGCCCGGTTTCAGTTTGGGCAGGCCCGGCAGGGCCGTATACGGAGGACTCAAGTTGTCGTTCAGGTAAGCCGGGAACCGGCTCACTCTTCCGCGGGAGTCATGAATGAAGCGCGATCCCTGTTCTTCCACGCAAGGAAGCAGACCGGCAACACCACGACCAGGGCGGAGGGCTGCAGCCGCCGCCCCGGAACACCGGTGGGAAAGTCCTTACCGGAACGTTGCGTCAGCCGGTCACTCTGCGCCCTCCTCCGGTATCTGGAACAGTGGCGGCAGAGAGATACTCCCGTGCTCGGATGGCGACTGGGGATCAGCTGTACCAGGGTTTCCCGGGTTGAGATTGGACGCTGTGTCATCCGGCGGAAACAAAATCAATGTTTGCAGGAAGGCGATGATCGCCCCCCGCCGCCATCCGGGCAGGTTTTGATAGGCCAGCCTCGAGGTTTCCGCCTCACCGCCATGACGTCGGATGACCTGGTCGAGATTGATACTGCGCCCGTCATGGCCGTAAGGAGCGGTACTGCCCACACCCCAGAGCGGCTCGGTTACGAAATGGGTGACCCGCGTGCCGTCATAGTCCCTTTCGTGGAAGGCCGGACCCAAATCGTGCCGCTTGAGATCAGAGAAGAAGTTTTTCACGGTAAAGGGTTTTCTGTCAGGGACCAGCAGCGGGTACTTGTTACCGTCATCCACCACGCTGAACAAGGTGGACACCTGTGCAAACAAGCCATTGAAAATGGCCTTCTCGGGCCGATACCGGGTCTCAACGTCGGCCACCCGGCGGTCTGAATCGATGGTCATGTTTCGCTTGTGACAGCTGGTACAGCCGATACGCTCCATTAGACGTAAGCCTAACCTCGTGTAACTGGTTTGTTCGTATAAACCTGGTTTGAAATAATTGAGCAAATAGAACTCGATATAGTCGATGATTGCGGGGTCAATCTCGGCAACCACACCATCCCCGTCCGCATCGCTCACCGCATCGCATACCGGCGGCCGTTCAAAAGTGTCTTTTGCCGGATCGTACTTAAACCCGGCCGGGCTGACGACTGCGGCGGTGGCACCCGGCTCGGTCACAGCGCACAGGACCGGATCCCAAGCCTGCATTCCCATTTCGGCATTGAAGGCACCGACGATGAATTCACGCATGCTGATCGTGCCGCCCTGCGAAAAGAACGGGCGTATCCTCAGGTCGCCGGCAACCCCGACGACTTGCGAGGTATCAACCGTTCCGTCGGGACAGGCTTTGATCTTGCCAAAGCTGACCCCCTTGACGCGCAGTTTCCGGGTGATGCAACGACCCTTCTGCTGCGCTTTCACAAGCGCGCGCTCCTTGATCGCCCTGAGTTTGCCAGTCATCTCGTCTGCTAGCTGCTCCACAAGCCCTAGGCCAAAGAGATGCGGCGCGTCACGGCTATCCGGCCGGGTTGCAACCGCCCCGCCGAATCCTGCGGATCCGCGCGGACGGCCATGACAGGAAGAACAGCTGTCGGCAAGACCCGCACCCAATGCGCGATTGGCCACGATGTCTCCGCTGGACGTGTGATTGACCCTCGGACCTTGTCCTTCCGCTTTCGAGGTTTTGCGATTAAACAACTGACGGCCGCGCCGAATGGCGCGCGCGGGATCACGTTTGATCAAATAGCCGGATGTGCCGGAAGTGAATGCATCGCCATGGCCGGCACCAATCTGCTCGGCCAAAGGCTTGACTATGCATCCGCCCGGTGCATCCATCCAGCCGCTTTGATCGACCAGATTGCAATCCACCAGGGCAGCGTGAGCGAGCTGGAAATAAAAACCCGTCGCACAGACAAAAAGAAAACGTTTGAGTGTCCATCTCTGTGTGCAATGGCTCATTGTTTGACTTGACTTTTTTGAAATGAAACTGTTCATGGTTATCCTCCTTAGCCCGAATAGTGCACCAAGCGTATTCGTGCCTCAAAATCGGGTATTCTTTGCACTCATTGTGCTTGTCTCGGAACGCTGTCCTCTCTCATCAGCATCTATGTATTGAATAACGTAGAACAGACGAGGTAACGTGGAGGTAACTTTTATCTCGGTTCGTGAGAAATCCTGTTGAGTTCAGCCTTGAACCCCTCTTTTTCTTCATACCCCGAAATATGAACCAACTGACGTTATGCCGTGTCATTTCGAGCTAAGTGGTCTTACGATGGACCCAAAAATCAGGACGGAACGTGAAGGTTTCTCCCATCAGATAGAAATTCGACTCTGACCCTAATAATTACAGGTGTTTTTATCTGGTGGTATTTGTCAACAATTTTCCGGAATTTGTTGATCACAACAACATCATATTTCTGCACCGGAGCTTGGCTTCGCGATAAGCGGCGCCACGACGGCGCCGCCTATCAGGTTTGTGCAACAAAGCCTCCAAATGTTTGGATAGTGGGAGTCTCTTCATTACTAGATTCCGCAACTACCCGGTATGCCTCCTTTATGGCATGTGTAGCAGGCGCATGTGCCGTCACCATAGCACTTCCAGTCGCCTTGACAAGTGGATCTTAGCGTTAGACATGCGGTAGAAAGCACCCCTGTACAGCGCTCAATTGAGCCAACAGGCCCCTCTCCAACTACTTTGAGGACATCATTGATCTTGCTCTCTTCGGCTTCGAGTGCACCAAGAATCGTATAGGGCGCAAGGTCAATCCCACTTTTTGGTAATAAATGGGAAATTCTCTTATGAGTGGCTTTAATTTTCGCCTTTACTGCTCGTGATCTGTAAACGGGATCGAATTGTGCGCATAGGTTTGATTCATCGCGCAATATTTCCCTCATGCAGCCTTGAAGCAGTTTGCTTTTCTCTACTAAGTCATAGCCTTTTTGGATAGCATTACTTAGCTGCGGGGATCTTATTGGATCAACATGATTACCATTGCGCGTTATGTTATCGGCCCACGTCAAGCTACTCAATAACAAATATTCGAAGCATAGGATAATTGCAAAATAACGAAACTGTCGA
>JALVSV010000451.1:4591-9285 GCA_027024125.1 Methylothermaceae bacterium
CGAAATTTCATGATATAAACCTCTATTAATTGAGCCCATAAGGACTTCCATTGAGAGTCGTGGATAATTAGTTGTCACCAGTCAAATGTAAATTTAATCTCCTCATAAACCAATTTTTTATGCTTGTAAGGTTCCTATAGCAAGTTATTACTTTCATAATGACGAGCTATACTAAAGACGAAAGCTCCAACCATCACAATCCCTTCCCTTGGCTAATAAATCTCGTACCGCCGGATTTCCTTGCGACGGTTCCATGCTACCGTTTTCATGGCTGTCCTCCTTTGTTTTGCTTGGAATATAATTCGACTCTGACCCTGGTTATGATGCGGAGGTATAAATGGATGTCCCCCAGTTCGTCCAGTTCCTGTTCTTCTCAAATTCCGCGAACAGTAAAACTACGCATAACCATGTTGACAGTCTGAGACAGGCGGGGTAACACGAAGGTAACTTTTACCGGGAAAATTCATGGGTACTGCCCCGGCGAGTCGTCCCGAAACGGGTAACTCGTTCTAGGTCGATGCCCGTTGACCTGTGATGCACGTGGGCCCATGCAAGCCGTGGGAAGACATTTGTCAAGAGATGGCGCTGCATGATAATCGCAGGCATGCGCCCAATGGAGCTGGGTTTCCCCAGGTTATGGGTTCACGATCCGCTTGGTTTCCTCATCCGGCTCCACGCCCAGCTCTCTGAGCAAAAGATCGCGATAGCTGTTGAAGAGCCTGACGGCATCGGAGCGCCTGTTCAGCTGGATATATAAGCGAAGCAAGGTCTTGTGAAGCATGTCCGACAGCGGACAACGCTCGATACCGGTCAACAGCCATTCGATGGTGCGGCCAGGATGTTGCTCCTCCACAAGGCGCTGGGCCAAATCCTGGACCCGATGTTGGAACAGGGTTTCCAGTTCCAAGCGCCGATGGGTGGTGGCTGGATCGGCAGCATTTTCCTCTTGTAACAGGGGGCCTCGATATAAATGAAGATGGTCTTCCAGATCGTCGATCGAAATGGCGTCCGTGCCAGCGGTTCCCAACTGCCGCTTAAAGGCAACGCTGTCCAGCCAGCATAAGGCCGGATTCAGGGACAGGCAGCCGTCCTTCAGCACCACCGCTTCCTGACCGATGAGTTTACGCAACCGTTGCAGGGTGGTTTTCGTATTGGCCTTGCACTGTTCCCCATCCGCCTCGGGCCACAGAATTTCCGCCACATGATCGGCGCTGACGGGTTGGAATTCTTCCACGATCAAGACCTTTAGCATCGCCAGCGGCTTGACGTGCGTCCGGCCCTGGAAGACCAGCGGTTCGCCATGGACTTCGATCCGCAAGGGGCCCAGCGCCCGAATCCGCACCGGCCACGGCCAGGCATCGCAGACGATCCCCCGGGGAGCAGTCAGGCGGTTGGCCCGGATCAGGGTCTTCGCATAATCCGCCTCGATATCGGCATTCAGGGCGACGGCGCACAGGTGTGCCAGGGTGCCGGGTATTTGCAGGGTAAAGTGACGGTATCCCTCCTCCCTTGCGATTGCCAGGACCCGACGTAAAATCCTTAGACCCCGTTGCGGTCTTTGGGTGGCAAAGGCATACGCCGCAAGCAGCAGCTGTGCGGACGATTCCAGGTGTTGGTGGCCTGTTTCGCGGCTGATCCGCCGACTGTGAGCGAGGCTCACCAAAGCCTTGCCCCGCTCACCCCGGGCCAGCGCGATTTGGGCGACAGCCAACCACACGATGGCGTTCAGGCTTGGCACCGTGGTACGCGTTTCGGGGCTAAGCGCCAAAATCTGCCCGGCGCGGTCCATCGCCACATCCAGTTGGCCGTCCAACAGCCTGCACCAGGCCATCAGGAAAAGATGATAACCGGAATGATACCGGCCTGCCTTGCTTATATAGGGTGACAAGGTATTCAACACCCGTTCCGCTTCCCGGCCTTCCCCCTGCATGCACAGCGCCTCGCACAAATTCAGCTGAACATTGAGAAGCCACGTCTTAAAGCCATGCCGCTCGGCGACGTTTCGGGCTTCGACAAGGGACGTTGCCAACGAGTCAGGAAGCTCGCCAAAGGCATAGTCATATAAGGAACTGTTAAAATACCAGCCGAAGCGGGACATGGGTGAGATCTTTTCTGCTGCCAGGATGCCGTTGACAGACGCCCGTATGTTTCTGCATCGATCACCTCCACCACGTCGCCCGTAGGCACGGAACATCATCATTGAGGCATAGGCCACCTTCTGCTCTGACGGGAGATCACTTTCCAGCAATCCCATCATCTGCTCCTCCAGGATGTCCTCTTTTTCCGTCATCAAAAGGCTGGCAATGATGAAGCGCGCATAGAGCACCCGGGCCCTTATGGGCAGCGCATCCGGGACCGGATGCTCTTTTTGAAGCTGTTCCAGCACCCTGGACCAATGTCTGAGCGGTTGACAATCATCCATTTCGAACCAAACGGACTCGACGATAAAACTCCAGGTCAGATAGATTCCGGCAGGGTCGTTGGCACCCTTGAAACGCTCCAGGACCTGTTCCAGGCGCCGGCGTGTCTCCGCCGGAGAAAACGGTAAATCGCACAGAGCCCCCCAAAAACCAAGCCACGTCACCGTCTTGGCAATGTCAGCCGGGACGCGCTGGATCCACGATTTGAGCGTATGCACCTCGCCCTGGAATAACAAGGCCTCGGCCTGTCCTCCGATCAAACGGATCATTTCCTCCCAATCCTCCAGCTCCACCAGGACCTCGACCGCTTCATCCAGACGCCGGGTTTCCACCAGGCACCGATAGGCCTGTTGCTGCAACCCGGCCCAAGCGCGTGTGCCCCATTCGTTCCGGCCCATTTCCAACAAGACCTGCCGAAAGAGAGCATGGAATCGATACACGGGCGGGTCTTCCCGTGAGCGTGTGACAAAGGCATAGGAGCGGGCGGCCGATTCGAGCCGCTGGTCGCTGTCGGCATAGCCCGTGAGAGCCTCGGCCATGGCTGGCGTGATATCTGCGATCAGTGCACAGATCATCAGAAACCGGCGGGGCTCGGCGTCTATCTGGGAGACGATCTCGTGCATGAAATATCCGAACACCAGCCCCTCCGAGGTGGCAGTGGGCAGGCCCATCTGGCGGTGCTTGATCAACAGCACCAGGCCGGCGGCCCAGCCCTCGCTCAAGGTCTGCAGTTGTTGCGGGTCATCACCAAGGTGACGTGTCGATAACAGGGCTGTGGTTTCTTCCCGGGTAAATTTGAGATCGTCGGTGGCCAGACACTCGATGGCATCGTTGGCGACCAGGCGCATCAGGGACTCGGGTGGCGGGGTGCGGCTCGCCACCAGCCATCGCCCGGCCCCCAGGGTTTCCAGACCGGGAATAAGCATTGGGTGCACCGCACTGTCCACCATCAGGTGGTGATAGTCATCCAGTACGATGGTCAATCGGGTCTTCGTCAAGGGGGCAAAAAAGACCTCACCGAAGGATTCGGGATCGTTCATGTTGATCACCGAGATCTCGGGTAACGCAAGCGCCGGATACCGCATCGCGATCGCCGCGGCGAGGCGGCGGAAAAAATGCATGGGATCGGCATCTGCGCGCTTGAGTGGATACCACAGGCACGGTATCTCCCGGTCAGCCACATAACTGGCGAGCAGGCTGGTTTTACCATAACCCGCCGACGCCGTGACCCAAACGCACGGCCGACGCCGGCCTTGGTCCAACTGCGCAAACAAGCGTTGACGCGGGATGACGTCCACCATGACCGGCGGGTCCAGCGCCACCAGGTTGGCGTGAATGGTTGGGAATTGTACAGCCATTTTTTCATCCTCCATCCTTTCTGATAAACCCTACGCTTGGCGGATCAGTTTGGCAACCGATTCTGGGCATCCCGGGTTAGTAGGATCAGACCCTGTGGAAAACCTATCGTAGGCAGGGCTCCGTCATCTATTTCGGGCCCGGGGCAGTTGATCTGCTTCGAAAAAAGCCGTGAATACTTCCCTGTAGGCTCCACGCCGGCCTCCCTGCCGGCGAGGCTTTCGAATCAGACCACCTGCCCCTTCAATCAACCCTTTACGTGTTTAGATGACGTGGCCCTGCTATCGTAGGAATTCAGGATTGAAAAAAAGCGAGGTGGGGGGATCATACAAAACCCCCACGTTGATAGGCTAAGGCTCGTAGTTGGGTACGCAGTCAAGGCATTCTTTTTTATTGCCAGAGGTGGACCATCCATCATGCAAATCCCCACTGAACCCATCGGCAGCATCCCCAGACCACCTCAGCTTCTGGTCGCCCTACAGGCTTTTCGCGCAGGCGATCTGTCTCGGGAGGAACTGGAACGCATCCAGAACGATGCGCTTCGAGAAACTATCCGTCGTTTCGAGGCCACCGGATCACCGGTGATCAGCGACGGTGAGCAGGCCAAGCCCAGTTTCGCCACTTACCCTCTCGACGGTCTCGACAACATCGCCCTGGACGGAGTGGAGATCGTCTTCGCTGACGGCCATAGCCGTCGTTTGCCACGCCTGACCGGGGGGCCTTTCCGTTATGGAACCCACGCTGAAAGTTATCTGCGCGCCGCCCAGCGATTCGCCCACGTCCCGGTCAAGCAGGCGGTCATTGCTCCCTCTGCCCTGAGCCTCCTCTATCCTGAGGAAGGCATCGAAGGTTATCCGAGAGAGGCTTTTCTGGAAGATCTGGTCCGGGAAGCTGTGGAGGACATCCGCGGCTGTCTGC
>JALVSV010000452.1 GCA_027024125.1 Methylothermaceae bacterium
GCAGTGGCCGGCTGTACTGCAGAGGGTGTCACAGCGGAATCATCAGGTGTGCCCCGGTTTCCCTTTGCTTGGCCTGAAGAACGGCCAACTGAGCATTCCTCAACTCAAGCAGGCTCGACATCTGCTGTTCCAGTGCCTCGAGGCGCGCTTTCAGCGCCATATTTTCTGCTCTCAGGCTATCGATCTCTTCCTGAGTCTGCTCGCTGACACTGTCTGGGCCCTCGATGATCGGGATCTCGACCTGTCCGCTTTCGGACTGTTCCTCATCAGGTGTCTCAAGCTTCAATTTGGGTTCATCCGCTTTGACAAGCTCTTCAGTCTGACTGTCTGAAGAGGCACCTTCACCCTGCTTGTCCGCCAGCCAGGCCTGATACTGTTCTCGCATTTCACGCCTTGCCTGCGCTTTTGACAATTGAGAAAGGGCTTGGGGAGAGGGGATCTTGAGGGTCACTCCCGCCTTGAGGTTATTCACATTACCATTGAGGAATGCATCGGGGTTTTCCCGATACAAGGCCATGACCATCTGTTCGGTGGAGATCGAATCGTCTTGTTTCAACCTTTCGGCGATCTTCCACAGTGATTCATTGCGCTTGACCGGCCCATAGGCAACCCCCGGCAAGCCACTTTCGGTGTTCGCCACCGAACGGCTATGACGGACAGCTTGCGGCGCGACGCCAGGAACATTTTGCACCACAGCCGCATCATCGGCGAAAGTGACGGGCGGATCCAGCAGCACCGTGAATTCCTTCAGCATCCGGCCCTGGGGCCAGTTCACTTCCAGCAGGAAGTCCAGAAACGGCTCACGAATGGCATTGTGGGACGTCACTTGAATCACCACGGAACCATCGGCCTTGCGGACTGGCTTAAAACGCAGGTTTGTCAGATAATAAGGGCGATCCAAACCTGCTTTGGCGAAGACCCCGGAAGATGCCAAACGGACCTTGATCTGGGAAATGTCCTCACCTGGCGCTACCAGAAGCGGAATTTCCGCCAGGAACTGCTGATTGAGTGCAGAGTGCAGCTTGATTTCCCCCACACCTAAAGCATTTACGCCTGCCGGCGTGAGAACGCCCACGACAGCCAGGGTCTTAGCGAATTTGCGCACTTCGGTCTCCTATGAGCTATTCATGCCTTCCCTGTAAGGATAGCTCAAATATATTTTTTGGCCAGAAGTTCGGCGATTTGCACACTATTGAGTGCGGCACCCTTGCGCACATTATCGGCCACCACCCACAGGTCAATCCCCCTTGGATGTGAGATATCCTCGCGAATCCGTCCCACATACACCGGATCACGCCCTGCCGCTTCGGTAACCGCCGTCGGATAACCACCTGGTTCCCTGCTGTCAAGCACCTCCACCCCAGGTGCCTGTTCCAACAGTTTGCGCACCTCATCGGCACTGATCTTGTCCCTGGTTTCGATATGAACCGCTTCGCTGTGGCCATAGAAAACGGGCACCCGCACCGTGGTGGGATTCACCTGGATACGGTCATCACCCAGGATCTTGCGAGTCTCCCAGACCATTTTCATCTCTTCCTTGGTATAGCCATTGTCAAGGAATACATCGATGTGAGGCAGAACATTGAAGGCGATCTGTTTAGGATAGACCTTGGCTTCGATCGTCTTGCCATTCAGTAGATTGGCGGTCTGCATGGCCAGCTCTTCGATGGCCTCCTTGCCGGAGCCGGAGACTGCCTGATAGGTGCAGACATTGATCCTTTCGATCCCTGCGGAATCATGAATGGGCTTCAACGCCACCACCATCTGGATGGTAGAGCAATTGGGGTTGGCGATGATGCCGCGCCGGGGATAGGCTGCGATCTCATCCGGGTTGACCTCTGGCACCACCAGAGGAATGTCGTCGTCGTAGCGAAACTGGGAGGTATTGTCTATCACCACACACCCAGCCTCGGCCGCCAGAGGGGCATATCGTTCCGAGATGGAGGCCCCCGCTGAGAACAGGGCTATCTGGGCCTGACGAAAATCGAATTCCGCCAGATCCTGCACCACCAGTGAACGGTTCCTGAACAGGATCTTCTCCCCCGCTGAACGGCTGCTGGCCAAGGGGTAGACTTCTCCCACCGGGAAATCACGCTCTGCCAGAATTTCCAGCATCGCTTCACCCACGGCACCTGTGGCACCGACAACGGCAACATTATATGTCTTACTCATTCATTCCTCCTTCAGCCTTGGGCCTTCAGAGACTCGACCACTGCATCCCCCATCTCCGAAGTACTCACCTTGCGGGTACCTTCAGAATGGATATCGGCAGTGCGCACACCTGAATCGAGTGCAGCATCCACAGCCTTGTCGATCCTGGTGGCGATCGTGTCGTCATTGAAGCTGTAGCGGAACAACATGCCCAAAGAAAGAATGGTGGCCAGCGGATTGGCCAGATTCTTGCCAGCGATATCCGGGGCGCTGCCATGAATCGGTTCATACATCCCCTTGCCGTGTTCGTCCAGCGACGCGGAAGGCAACATCCCGATGGAACCTGTCAACATGGCGGCACAATCGGACAGGATGTCGCCAAACATGTTGGTGGTCACCATCACATCAAACTGCTTGGGTGCCCGCACCAGTTGCATGGCAGCATTGTCCACATACATATGGCTCAATTCCACTTCGGGGTAGTCGCGGCTGACTTCGGTGACCACTTCCCGCCACAGCTCGGTGCACTCCAGGACATTGGCTTTATCCACCGAGCACAATCGACGCCCGCGTTTCATGGCCGTCTCGAAGGCCACTTGGGCGATCCTGCGAATCTCGGACTCGCTGTAGACCAGGGTATTGAGACCGACACGCTCCCCATTGTCCAGGGTCCTGACCCCACGAGGCTTGCCAAAGTAGATCCCTCCGGTCAATTCACGCACAATCAGGATATCAAGGCCGGACACGACTTCAGGCCTGAGGGTCGATGCTTCGGCCAGCTGAGGATAGAGAATGGCGGGGCGTAAATTGGCGAACAGGTTCAACTCAGATCGCAGACCCAGCAGCCCTCGCTCCGGTCTCACCGAATAATCCAGGGCCTCCCAACGGGGACCACCAACCGCCCCCAACAGGACTGCATCCGCTTTTTTCACC
>JALVSV010000453.1 GCA_027024125.1 Methylothermaceae bacterium
CCGAGAATACGAGCGACTCTCCAGTTATGGGTTCGCCGTGGGCTACTTCGGCGGAGGCTTGCTCTTCGCCATCAACGTGGCCATGGCACTGCAACCGCAATGGTTCGGCCTGGCCTCTTCCGAACAGGCGATCAAATTCGCCTTCGCCACCGTGGCGGCCTGGTGGCTGCTGTTCACCCTGCCATTGTTGTGGAAGGTGGGCGAAAAACCCACAAGCCCTCTGAATCCTGCACTGATTGCCGCCGGTTGGCGCCAGGTGGTCCGGACCCTGGTCCACATCCGCGCTCACCGCCCCGCCTTCCTGTTTCTGGTAGCCTATTGGTTCTACATCGATGGAGTCGACACCATCGTCCGCATGGCGGTGGATTACGGTCTCGCCATCGGGCTCGGCTGGCAGGGGTTGATCGCGGCCCTGCTGCTGGTGCAGTTTATCGGTTTCCCCGCCGCCATCGTCTTTGGCCGCCTGGGGGAAAGAATCGGGACCAAACGGGCAATTCTTCTGGGTCTCGTGGTTTACTGCGGCGTCACCTTGTTTGCTGCTTTCCTCGACTCGGCCAGAGAATTCTATGCCCTGGCGGTGATGATAGGTCTGGTGCAGGGAGGCGTCCAGGCATTGAGCCGCGCCTATTACGCTCACCTCATTCCCAGGAACATGGCGGCCGAGTTCTTCGGCTTTTACAACATGCTGGGGAAATTCGCCGCTGTCATCGGTCCACTGCTGGTGGGAATCACCGCGGCCCTGTTCGACGATCCCCGTGCCGGCATCTTCAGCGTGCTGATCCTGTTCGTCATCGGCGCAGTACTGTTACTGAAAGTGCCGAAATGATGGAGCCGCATCTTGAGAACATCGATTCCCTGGTCACTCGATATTCAGCTTTATGCCAATGGTGTCCGGAGATGAGCCGAGGGGCGTACTCCCGACTTGGAGCCCGGCTCCGGGCGCCCATGAAAAGAGGCACAGCGGCACCGAAAGCCATTGTCCGGGGGAATTCACAGACCGGAAGAAGGGTGACTCAGTCAGCTTTTGAGCCCGCTGCCAGTCATCGTTTCCGCCGATAAGTCCCAATCAAAGTCGCCACTTCCAGGATATGCCCCTTCATCGCCTTCTCCAATCTTTTCCTGGTCGGAGTGCCCAAATCCGGCAGCACTGTGTTCAGGGCGTAAAGCTTGAAGAAATAGCGATGGCACCCTCTTGGCGGACAGGGACCACCGTAACCGGTGCGCTTCCAGTCATTCAGCCCCTCCATGGCGCCGGAAGGCAAATCGGAGAAGCGAAGCCCTTCGGGCAGTTCGGTGATGGTTGGTGGAATATTGTAGAGCACCCAATGTACCCACGTCATGATCGGAAACAGAGGATCAGGAACATCCGGATCGTAGACGACGAGGGCCAGACTTCGGGTACCTTGCGGGATACCGGACCATTGCAAGGGCGGGGAGATGTCCTCGCCGTCACAGGTATATTTGACGGGGATACCACCATGGTGGCTGAAAGCAGGAGAGATCAATGTCAGGCTCATGGCATTCCTCCATTGTTCAATCAGAAGCTCTGATGAAACGACTTTGGCCTTGATTCAGGAATCTGGCGTATAGGCGAGATTCGGTGCCAGCCACTTTTCTGCCTGTTCCAGATTCCATCCTTTTCGGCGGGCGTAGTCTTCCACCTGATCGCGGCCTATTTTACCCACATTGAAATAGGTCGCCTGAGGATGGGAAAAATACCAGCCGCTGACCGCCGCTGTGGGCACCATGGCATAGCTTTCGGTCAGTTTCAGGCCGGCGTTGGCTTCGGCCCGGATCAGATCGAACAAGGTGCGCTTTTCGGTATGGTCCGGGCAGGCGGGATATCCTGGTGCCGGGCGGATGCCGCGATATTTTTCCGCAATCAAATCCTGGTTGCTCAAATTCTCCTCAGCGGCATAGCCCCAGAACTCTCTCCGCACCCGCTGGTGCAGATGTTCGGCGAAGGCCTCGGCCAGGCGGTCGGCCAGAGCCTTGAGCAAAATGGCATGATAGTCGTCGTGATCGCGCTCGAAACGCTGCAGATGCCGGTCGATCCCGATGCCCACGTTGACGGCGAAGGCACCGATCCAGTCCTCCACCCCACTGTCCTCGGGAACGACAAAGTCTGCCAGACAATAGTTTGGCTGCCCCTTGGGCTTTTGATGCTGTTGCCGCAAATGATGGAGCAAAGTTTCCTTGCCATCGTCGAGGACGACGATATCGTCTCCACGGCCATTTGCCCGAAACAGGCCAAATACCGCTCGCGCACCCAGCCATTTCTCCTTGATGATCTTTTCCAGCATCTGCCGGGCGTCGGCCAGCAGCCTCCGCGCTTCCTGGCCGACCACCTCGTCGTCAAGAATCTTTGGATAACTGCCCGCCAACTCCCACGCCTGGAAGAATGGCGTCCAGTCAATATAATCTATCAGGATTTCCAGAGGATAATCCTCCAGGACATGGACACCCGGTTGCCTCGGTACCGGCGGCTGATAAGTGGTCCAATCGTCACGAAAACGGTTGCGGCGGGCTTCCTCAATTGTCAGAAGACGGGTACGGTCTTGCTTGCGGGCATGCCGCTGCCGCACAGACTCGTATTCATTGGTCAGTTGTTCCAGGTAGGGTGCCCGAAGGTCGGTACTCAAGAGACTGCCGGCCACCCCGACGGCTCTCGAGGCATCGGTGACATAGACTACCGGGGCATGATAATTGGGGTCGATCTTGACGGCAGTATGCACCCGTGAGGTCGTCGCCCCGCCGATCATCAGGGGGATATCGAATCCCTGGCGTTCCATTTCCCTGGCCACGTGCACCATTTCGTCCAGGGAAGGTGTGATCAGCCCCGACAGCCCGATGATATCCACCCCTTGCTCTTTGGCGGTATGGAGAATCTTGTCAGCCGGCACCATGACTCCCAGATCGACCACTTCGAAGCCATTGCATTGCAGCACCACCCCGACGATGTTCTTGCCGATGTCGTGGACGTCTCCCTTGACCGTTGCCATCAGAATCTTGCCGGCAGTTTCCCCTTCCTGGCGTTCCTCTTCGAGATAAGGCAACAGGTAGGCGACCGATTTTTTCATCACCCGGGCCGACTTGACCACCTGGGGCAGAAACATCTTACCGGCTCCGAACAGATCCCCCACCACGTTCATCCCTGCCATGAGTGGCCCCTCGATCACCGCCAGGGGACTGCCCAACTGCTGGCGCGCCTCTTCGGTATCCTCATCGATATGATCGGTGATTCCCTTGACCAGCGCGTGCTCCAGCCGTTTCTCCACCGGCCAGCTGCGCCACTCCTCGTCCTCCTTGGCATGAGCTGCGCCCTCTCCCCGATATTTTTCCGCTATTTCCAGCAGCCTTTCGTCGGCGTCCTCACGCCGGCAAAGGATCACGTCCTCGATGGCGTCGCGCAAATCCCGGGGCACTTCCTCGTAGATACCCAATTGCCCCGCATTGACGATCCCCATGTCCAGGCCTGCCTGGATGGCATGATAGAGAAACACCGCATGGATCGCCTCACGCACATAGTCGTTGCCGCGGAAGGAGAAAGAGACATTAGAGACCCCACCGGAAGTCAGGGCGTGGGGAAGCGAACGCTTGATCTCTGCCACCGCCTCGATGAAATCGAGCCCATAGCGTCGGTGTTCAGGAATACCAGTTGCAACGGCAAAGATATTGGGATCGAAGATGATGTCTTCGGGGGGGAAGTCGAGTTTTTCCCGCAGCAACCGGTAGGCGCGGCTGCAGATCTCCACTTTCCTGTCCCTGCTGTCTGCCTGCCCCTTCTCGTCGAAGGCCATCACCACTACTGCAGCACCATACAAACGAGCCAGACGGGCATGATCGAGAAACGCCTCTTCTCCTTCCTTGAGCGAGATGGAATTGATCACCCCCTTTCCCTGGATGCACCGAAGTCCCGCCTCGATCACCTCCCACTTGGAAGAGTCGATCATCACCGGGACGCGGGCAATATCGGGCTCGGAAGCCGCCAGATTCAGGAACCGGACCATCGCCGCCTTGGAGTCGAGCATGCCTTCATCCATGTTGACGTCGATGACCTGGGCGCCATTTTCCACTTGTTGCCTGGCCACCTCCAGGGCGGTGTCGTAGTCCTCCTCCCGGATCAGGCGGCGGAAACGCGCCGAGCCCGTGACATTGGTGCGCTCGCCGATGTTGACGAACAGCGAATGCTCGTCGATATTGAGAGGTTCCAGGCCGGACAGGCGGCATGCCACCGGTACCGTTGGAATCCTACGCGGTGGCAACCCCTCGACCGCCTCGGCAATGGCGCGAATATGCCCGGGTGTGGTACCACAACAGCCACCGACGATGTTGAGAAACCCGCTTCTGGCCCATTCGCCGATTTCGGCCACCATCTCTTCTGGACTCTCGTCGTAACCACCGAATTCGTTGGGAAGCCCCGCGTTGGGATGTGCCGAGACATGGGTATTCACATAACCGGAAATCTCCTCCACGTACTGGCGCAATTCCTTGGGGCCCAAGGCACAGTTGAAGCCGAAAGAGAGGGGTTGGGCATGACGCAGGGCATTCCAGAAGGCCTCGGCCGTCTGTCCCGACAGGGTCCTGCCAGAAGCGTCGGTGATGGTGCCGGAAATCATGATCGGCAGTTCGATATCCTGTTCGGCAAAGTAGCGTTTGACCGCAAACACTGCCGCCTTGGCATTGAGGGTGTCGAAAACCGTCTCTATGAGAAGCAGATCGACGCCACCTGTTATCAACCCATCGATCGCCTCGGTATAAGATTCCACCAATTGTTGAAAGGAGATGTTGCGAAAACCAGGGTCGTTGACATCCGGTGATATCGATGCAGTCCGGTTGGTGGGGCCAAGCACACCCGCGACGAAACGGGGCTTGTCAGGGTTTCGTGCAGTGAAATCCTCGGCAGCCAGGCGGGCCAGGGTGGCGGAAGTCTGATTGATCTCGTGAGCCAAAGCTTCCATGCCATAATCCGCCATACTGATGGAATTGGCATTGAAAGTGTTGGTTTCGATGATGTCGGCACCAGCTGCCAGGTACTTTCTGTGGATTTCCCCGATGATTTCAGGTTGCGTCAACGACAACAGGTCATTGTTGCCTTTCAGGTCGGAGGGCCAATCGGCAAAACGTTGACCACGGTAATCGGTTTCATCCAGCCGGTAACCCTGGATCATGGTCCCCATTGCCCCGTCCAGAATCAGTATGCGGTCGGACAGCTGGTCAATAATTGTTTTGAAAGAGGAAATCTGCATCGACATGTAGCTTCAGTTCATCAAACACCCAACTCTAACATGGGAAAAGCTGGAAATCGTCTCAATTTTTGACCCGAGTTTTGCGATAATGACAAACTGCCATAGAGGTTCGAAAACAAAACAGATAAAGTGAAAACACGCAGGAGAACTACCATGCACAAGATTGTCACTCTCATTCTGACTGCGGCGCTACTGGCTTTTTCCATCGCCGGTCATGCGGTCACGATCCGCAAACAGGCAGCAGCGGTGGATACCAGCAAACGCAACCCGGTCAAACTCCAGGATGCCAAGCCCATCATCGGTCAATGGATCCTGGTCGAAGTGGCGCCCCGCGCGACTGGACAGCGCATTCCCGAAAACCGGACCTGGGAATTTCGTCCCGACGGGACGCTGGTCACATCCGGTTACAATCGTCATTTCAAGCGTAACGACACTCAGTCCTTCAAATATGAAATCAAAAACGGCATGATCGTCACCGATCTCCCGGGCCGCCCGGGCAAGCAACTACGCTATCAAGTCTACGACATGTCAGACAATACTATGGTTCTGCAAGGAGGACTCGAAGGTTTTTACTTTTTCAAACGTAAATAACACCACCAACAAACCAACTCAACAGGAGTAGACGACAATGGATATTGGAAAAAACCTCAACCCCAAATACAGAGACGACATTCTGATGTGGGCGGGCATTGCCCTCGTCAGCGCAATTTTCATCGGTATTTTCATGGTATTCACCACCACATCACCGTTTGAACTGATCAAGAAAATCTTGAGCGCTATATTGATCATGTTCCTGCCTGGTTATGTCATCGTAAAATTGTATCTCGACGACCTGAAGCTGACGGACAACCCTGCCGTGGACAAATTCATCCTGTCCTTCGGCACCTCCATGGTCACCGTCCAGTCTTTGGCATTCCTGGTCAATTACTTTGCCATCCATGCCGCCGACCTGGATCAGGAAATCAGGATCGAACTGGAAAGCTGGGTACCCATCGTGATCGTTCTCATTGTGATCGGTGTCGCTGTCGGCCTGAAATTCTTCTGGAGACCGATCGCTGCCAAATGGAACCAGCTGAACGCCTGGTTTCAGGACAAGATGGGTAACATGGGCCCGACAATCCTGCTGATTCTGACGACCTTCCTGGTTTTGGTCATCTTGTTTGGGGTGATCTGGACAATCCTCAAACTCATGTTCGCTGTCTCCGGGTATCAACCCTACTGACTAACTGATTCACATCTTCCACTTCCAGCCGGCGGATCACAGAGTCCGCCGGCATCCCCGATGATTGTCATTCTTTGGCGGTGAGTGCACACTAATGCCTGTTATGGCTTTGTGCGGGGTTGACAATGGCTACCAAAGTATCTACAGAGAGGGATGCCTATGTCACCTATGACATCGATACAACAGTTTACGACAGGGCAGTCAGGTTCTTCCGTTTCGCCAGGCGATTTCTGAATCTTCATCTAAAACTGTTCGATCCGGACCATGACATTCAACGGGGACAAATTTTTGTCTTCAATCACTTTGCCCGTTTCGAGACTCTGATCCCCCAGTATTTGATCTACGAATGCTGCGGTGCCTATTGTTGCGCCATCGCCCATCGGGAATTGTTCGAAATCAATGACACCTTGAGCGAATTTCTGCTTTCTACAGGCGCAATTCCTCACGACCATCCCGATCTCTTTCCCTTACTGGCCACCCAGATCCTGCGTGGCCGCAAGGTGATCATCTTTCCAGAAGGCGGGATGGTGAAAGACCGGCGCGTCATCGACCGCAAGGGACATTACAGCATCTTTTCCCGCACCACTCGGGAAAGGCGCAAACATCATACAGGCGCCGCGGTTCTGGCTTTGGGTCTGGACATCTTCAAGCAGGCTGTTCTCTTTGCCGCCAATCAAGGACAATATGAGAGGCTGGAGCAGTGGCAACAGATCCCGGGATTGTCAGATATCGACCTGCTCTTGTCTCGCTGCCATGAACCGACGCTGATTGTGCCGGCCAACATCACCTTCTTCCCCCTGCGCATCGATCCCAACCTGTTGGAAAGGCTGATCACCATGATCCAACCTGGCCTGAGCAAGCGTTATCTCGAAGAATTGATCATCGAAAGTAATCTGTTGCTCAGGGATACCGACATGGACATCCGGGCAGCTCCCCCCATCCGGGTGGACGCCTGCTGGCGCTGGTGGGAACGCTTGATGATCCGCAAGGTTCTGCCGCAAATTTCTGACTTACCGGATGTTTTTAAATGGCAGACCAGCCCAGACAGATTCAAACGTCTGATTGCCCAGAGACAGACGGCCCATGCCAAAACCATCCGTAACCACTACATGGAGGCCATGTACAAAGCGGTCACCATCAATCTCTGCCATCTGGCAGCCACACTGATCTATCATTGCCTGGAACAGGGCCGTGACGCTATTGACAAGGCCCATTTCACCAAAGCCCTGTATCTTGCCATCAAAAAATTACAACGACTGGATCGTCTTCATTTACATCGTAGCCTACAGGATCCTGACTGTTATCAAACACTTCTCGATGGAGAATCGAAGCACTTGCAGCAATTTCTCTGCACGGCAGAAAGTATTGATTTGATCGAACCTGTGGCCGGAAAATACCAATTCCTCCCGAAACTTTGCGAAGAATTTGAAATTGATACGATTCGCCTGGAGAATCCGGTGGCGGTCTATGCCAATGAGGTGGCTCCACTGTCCTGTGTCAAAGGAAACACCGAAGAAGCCTTGGAACAGACACAGACCATAGCGGAATATGAAATGGCCATGCTACGTTTCGATGATGAGATTCGCTCATGGCAATGGGACCACGAACTATTCTCAGCTTCCTGCCCGACCATCGATCAGGAAGAGGTTCCCAAGATACCCGGCGAACCCTTTCTCCTTGGCGCCAAACCCAAAGCCTGCAAGAGTGTTCTGCTCGTTCACGGCCTGTTGGCCATCCCTGCCGTCATGCGTCCCCTGGGTGAGGAACTTGCCCGGGCTGGCTACACGGTTTTGGGGATTCGGCTGAAGGGACACGGCACCTCCCCCTGTGACCTGCGTGAACGCAGCTGGCAGGAATGGCTACAATCGGTCAGGCGCGGCTACCGGATTCTTGCCGCCATGAGCGAATCCATCGCCATAGTGGGCTTTTCCACAGGGGGCCTGTTGGCCCTGCAACTGGCAGCAGACCAGCCGGATCTTCTGACGGCGACCGTCGCGGTCACTCCGGCACTAAAATTCCGCTCTCCCGTCATCCAGTTGGTTCCCCTGATGCATCAGGCCAACCGGCTGACCCGTTGGATGAGCGATGAGGGCATGAAGGAATTCGTGGTGAATGACTCAGAACACCCTGAAACCAACTACACTCATATCCCTATCCGCGCTCTATACGAACTTCGACAATTGAGTCATGAAACCGAAGAACGCCTCAGGGACGTGCACTGTCCCATTCTGATTCTTCAAGGTGACCACGATCCCGTAGTGGATGCCGAAAGCGCCAAACAGGTCTATGAACAGGTGGGAAGCCATTGCAAAACACTGACCATAATTCATTCACAACTTCACGACATCATTTTCCACGATCCTGGTGAAGTCCATGCGACCATTCGCTTCTTCCTCGATCAATATATGATCTCTTCCAGTTCGACGTCATGAATACGAAGCCCTGGCTAGACCTTTATCCCCCTGGCCTGCCATCACAGCCACCGCCACCGAAACATCCCACGCTCCCGGCCCTCCATGAGGACTGCTGCCACCGTTATGCCGGCCTTCCCGCGCTGGAAAATTTTGGCACCTCCTTGACCTATCGTGAATGGAACCGCCTGTCACTGCGCGTTGCCAATTTTCTCCACCACACGTTAGGGCTGAACAAGGGTGAAAGGTTGGCCATCATGCTGCCAAACCTGTTGCAGTATCCTGTCATATTGATGGGAGCGCTCAAGGCAGGGCTGATCGTCGTCAACGTCAATCCACTGTTCACTTCACGAGAACTGGCCAGGGAATTGAGCGATTCCGGCCCTTC
>JALVSV010000454.1 GCA_027024125.1 Methylothermaceae bacterium
CAGTCCCTGCCTGCCGATTCCCCACTGAGGCTTCATCTGCCCCAGGCCGAGGAGGCATTGAAAGCCTATTGTCAGGGGAATGACGAAGCTGTGGAAGCGTCCTTGTCCAGGATCCCATACCGTTCCCCCTACAGAGATCTACGTTTTCTGCTCAAGGCCCTGCTGTGTTATCCCCAGTTTCCAGGTGCCGGCAGAGCCGCTTTGGACAGAATTGGGCCTGACTCGCCTCTGAAAGGACCTGCTGAGGTGGTGCGGGCACTGCTTACCGGTCAGTTGAAGGGGCTGAAGCCCCTGGCCAGGGAATTCGTTCGTGCCATTGCCGGCAAGGTAGGGGGGAAGGCCCAGCCAAAACAGATTTTTTCCACTCTGCTGGCAGAGGCGAAAAAACATCCTGACACGCCAGGTTTGCGGCAGGCCCTGAGTGCTTTGCTGGCCTATTATCCGGCGGGCAAGAGCGCCTATGCGAAAGTCTACGGTACGGTCGATTCCGCCGAGTTGTTGCGAATGAGTGCCTTGCTGGCCGAACAGGATAAAGAGTTGGATAAAGCCATGGACCAGTGGGAGGCTCTGTTCCATCGGTACCGCGAGGACGGAAAGAAACTGGAGGCGGCGATGGTCCGTTTTCATATGGTAAATATTCTGGAGAAAGCGAACTATCCCCATCTCGATGTCATTGAAGAATTGTTGGACGACACGGTGTCTTTGGATCCAGAGCTTCGCGATGCCTGGCTCAAATTGGCGGAAATGAAACGTACCCTGGAAGACGAACGAGGCCGGGGCAGGGTGTTGGACGAGGCGCTGACGCATTTTCCCCAGGATCCCAAGGTGCTGGATGCAGCGGCCGAAGCTGCGATCGACCGGGGTGCGTTCAAGAAAGCGGCGAGACTGACCAAGCAGTTGTTGAAGCTCGACCCGATCAATCGCCGTGCCAGAAAGCGCCTTTTGTATGCCCATATGCGTCATGCACGCAAGCAGGCCAAGAGTGGGAAATTCGATCTGGCAGCCAAAGAGATCGAACAGGCCAGGCAATGGGCGCGAGACCCAGAAGAGCAAGGCCGGGTGGCGGTACTGGAGGAACTGATCGCCTTTCTGCGTGGGGAGGTGTTTGAGCCTGGTTTCCAGCAAGCGCAAATCTTGCTGGCATCGCCTTTTCTGGAATGCGTGGTGGCAGCTGAAGTGCTGAGTCTGGGGTTTCCCCCCAAGCAAAGCAAGCCCTATCTCAAACAGCTGCGGCAGGTGCTCGATCACCGTGCTATGGCCTTGGACAAAACGACGGTGGCCAAAATGGTGGATCTCTTGATGGAACTGAACGCCGAGGGCGTACAAATGGACGAACTGATGAAGACAGTGCGGCCTTTCCTGAAAAAGGGGACAAAACTGGACTGGGGGGAACAGGAACGGATCGCCCTGTTGGAAAAGCTGTTCAGGTTGGAACAGTATCAGCTGGTGCGCGATTATGCCCGCGCCAGTCCCGAGTGGAAGAAAAAACCAGGGCAAAGAGACAATCGGCCGCCTGCACTGGTGTATTTCGATGTCGTCGCCAAGAGTGGTGGCGAGCCAGGCGCCCTCAGCTATTCCGATGTGAAGATCCTGGAGGACGCCCTGGAACATGCACGCCAGATCCAGCAACATCGTTGGGCATCCCGCATCGACAAGTTGTTGGATGATTTTGAGGAAAGTCAAAGCATCGCCGGCCCCATGCCGGGCGCCGGAATCAATCCCTTCGCAATCCTGGAACAACTGTCCAAAGAAACCGGCATCCCCCTGGAGGAGCTGGTGAAGGAAGTTTTCGAAGGTGGAGATGGAAAAAAATGAACCGGTCACCCTTTGAAATCCTGGGCGTCGCACCCGAGGCGGACGACGAGGAAATTCGTCGCGCCTATCTGCAGCTGGTACAGAAGTTTCCACCGGATCGCGAACCGGAAAGATTCCGCCGGATTCGTGAAGCTTACGACACCCTCAAGGATGCCCGTAGCCGTATGAAATACAAATTATTTCATCTGCCTGAACTCGAAGACTTGAAGGCGTTTGCCTATCGCCTTCACCCGAGACGCCCTACCTTGGCCCAGTTCAGGAAAATGCTAGCCGAGTGTATGAAGGATGTCCGATAACAAGCAATTGATTGAGGCCTTCGAGAAATTCCTCGAAGAAACGCCGGAATCACAGCAGGCACTGCCTGAAATCGGACTGGCGCAGTTGTTTACCGAACTGGCGGCCCTAAGGACAGAGGTCCGAACCGAATCACGGCAGTTCAATCGGGTCATGGAGGAATACCGGAAGCTGCTGACACTGCTCGAGCGGGAACAACAGCAGTATGAAAGCCGTCTCAAATCGTTTGAAAGCCAACGGCTGAGACCATTGTTACTGGATCTGGTGGATGTGCGTGACCGTCTGGCTGCGGGGGTCGATGCGCTGCAGGTGTTGCGTCCCGGTTGGTTGATACGGTGGTTGTGCAAGCAGCGGAGGCTCAGGTTCGAAGCCGTCAGTGAAGGGCAGCGTCTGACCTTGGAGCGTTTCGACGAGATGTTGGCCGCACTGGATCTGGAGCCCATCGAGGTATGTGGACTGCCATTCGACCCTCAGGTCATGCGCGCTGCTGAAATCTTGCATAGCCGCAGACACAAGGAGGGGGAAGTGATCGCAGAGATCCGCCGCGGTTGGTATTGGCGCGGTGAGGTATTGCGCCTTGCTGAAGTTAAAGTCAACAAGATTGAATCATCAAAATGAAAGAAATGATTATCGGGATCGATTTAGGAACCACCAATTCAGAAGTGGCCGCTGTGGTCGATGGCCAGCCTCGGATCATTACGGATGAACAGGGAAGGAAGCTTCTTCCTTCGGTGGTTGGCATAGACGAGGCAGGAAAGATTCTGGTCGGGGAACCTGCGCTCAATCAATGGTTGCTTTATCCGGAGCGGACGGTCCGGTCGGTCAAGCGCAAGATGGGGAGCGATGAAAAGATCAGGCTGGGGGATCTGGAGATGACTCCACAGGAGATCTCGGCCATCATCCTCAAGACTCTGAAACAATGGGCGGAACGGTCACTGGAACAGCAGATCCACAAGGCAGTGATCACGG
>JALVSV010000455.1 GCA_027024125.1 Methylothermaceae bacterium
GTACTTTGCTCCAGCCGCCCTGGAACAGAGTGTGCTTCAGCCTGATCCTGATCAGATTGAAAAAACCGTGATAGGCGACTTCCTCTTGCAGTATCTGGTAACGATGTTCTTTGTCATTCATGCTTTCATTCTGGGCCGGGTATAATGATGCGCCAACAGGCACCGCCCAGTTGGCTTGGGTGATAACTGAGCGAGCCGCCTTGTAAGGATATCAGTTCATTCACCACGGCCAGACCGATTCCATGCCCATGGATGGACTGATCGGCGCGGATGCCGCGTTTGAGTACCTCCTTTTGCTGGGCTTCGGGGATGCCGGGGCCATCGTCCTCGATTGTGATGGCAAGGTCCGGGTGACGGCAATGAGGCCGTCGTGTCGTCTCCACAGTGACTTTGATTCGTTTCCGGCACCACTTGTAAGCGTTGTCCAATAGATTACCGGTGATTTCATACAGATCTCCTTCATCGAGGAAGCATCGTGTCTCGGGTTTGCCCTTGATTTCACAACTGACGCCTTTGTCGCCATGGACCTTGTCCAGGCTGCTGCGGATGCGCTCCAATACCGGAAGCACATCGATTGGGGTCAAGGTGCCATGAGTGCCTTGAGCGGCGGCTTTTTGCAACTGATAATCCACCAGGTGTTGCATCCGCTCCAGTTGTTCGCGCAGGGTTGCCTCTGCGTGTTTGGGTAGTAGGGGGTTTTGTCCGAGTCCCTGCAGTACCGCCAGAGGAGTCTTGAGGCTGTGGGCCAGGTCGGCGAGGGTATTGCGATAACGTTCCAAGTGGGCGCGTTCGCTGTCAAGCAGGGTATTCAGGTTGTTGGCCAGTGTGCCGAGTTCTTTGGGGTAGGGTCCTTTGAGTCGCCTTTTTCTGCCTGCCTCGATGGCTTCGAGGTCGGAACAAATGGAACGAAGAGGTTTCAGGCTCCAGCGCAGAATCAATATCTGGGCCATGAGTAACAATATTCCGGAGCCTCCCAGCCAGGACCACAAGGTCTGGCGAAAATCCGCGATCTGGTGGGAAAGTGAAGCTGCATCTTCGGCAACTGCCAGGACCAAAGGGATTGGATAGCCGCGCTCGGTTTCCCAGGTGACCCCGTAATACAGGATCCATAACGCCTGCTTTTTTTGTTGGAGCAGGAATTGGCGCCTGCCACTCTCCAGGGCAACAAAGGGGATCTGTACTCCCAGGGCTGAGCCTGACCGCCACAAAGGCTGACCCTGCATGAAGACGAAACCATACAACCCGGATCCGGGGATCGAGAAACGGTTGTCCAATAGATGATCGTCCATGCGCACTTGACCGTAGGGGTCGATATCGAATGTGGCAAGCAAGGCATAGATTTGAGCCTGGAGGCGATCCTGCATGGCTTTGTGGGCGGCATCACGAAAGGCCTTTTCCACCGTCATGCCAGTCAGTCCCAGGAAGGCCAGGAGAACGATGGCAGCGGAAAAGCCCAGACGAAAGCTAAGGGAGCCTTTGGTCATGTATCCCTGGAAAGGGTCCAACGATACCCGCGCCCACGCAGAGTCTCAATGGGTTTCAGCGTGCCTTCGGGATCGAGCTTCTTACGCAGACGGCCGATGAACACTTCGAGCACGTTGCTGTCACGCTCGAAATCCTGGTCGTACAAATGTTCGGTCAGTTCGGACTTGGAGATCACTTTTCCAGGGTGCAATATCAGATATTCGAGTACTTTGTATTCGAAGGCGGTCAGCTCCAAAGGTTCATCATGGATGCGAACGGTTTGCTCAGTGCTATTGAGAGTCACCGGGCCGGACTGGATGACCGGGTGGGATTTGCCGGCAGCCCGCCGAATCAAGGCATTGACACGGGCCCACAACTCCTCGTAATGGAACGGCTTGACCAGGTAATCGTCGGCACCGGATTCCAGTCCTTCCACCTTCTCCTGCCAGCGGCCGCGGGCGGTGAGGATGAGTATGGGAAAATCCTTGCCCGAAGTGCGTAAGTGTTGGATCAATTCCAAACCGGAGAAATCCGGTAGCCCGAGATCGACGATTGCTACATCCACAGGATATTCAGTGCCAAAATACAATGCTTCTTCTGCATTACCGGCAGTATCGACGGCAAACCCCTTGCGGGCAAAGAACTCACGCAGTTGTTGGCACAATTGTACTTCGTCTTCGACAATCAAAACCCGCATGGTTGTTACCTTGTCAGTTGATCGATTCTATCCTGCCAATATTGCCTTGCAGATGCGGCTATGCCAAGTGTTTCCGGTGAGCTATCCTGATAAAACAACGTGTGTGAGAGTGAGGCAAAATCCATGCTGGAACAAGACGAAAGACGTCGGTTCATTAGAATGCAGACTCAGTGTAAAATGACTTTTCGTATTCCCCAGTCCACCGAGACCTTCCCGGCTACCTGCCAGAATCTCAGCGGAGCCGGGGTGATGTTCACCACCGACCATCCTGTCGATCCTGGCATGGCGCTGGAAATCACGATTTGTCCGGCCAACAACGTGACCCCTCCCCTCGAGGCATTGGTGGAGGTCTTGCGTGTCGAGGACAAGGATGGGGAATATGAAGTTGCGGCAGAAATCAAGGGGATCAAAAGCTGAACACAGAGCAAACAGTGGGAAAATTCTCAATTACCAGGGAAGTCCGTTTTTGTTACGGCCATCGTTTGATGAATCATCCCGGCAAGTGCCGGCACCTGCATGGCCATAGTGTCAAGGTGGCAGTCACCCTGTCGGCGGAAAGGCTTGATGAACAGGGCATGGTCTGCGACTTTGCCGAACTGAAAAAAACCGTGGTTGGCTTCGTCGAAGAGGTCTTGGACCATAACCTGTTGCTGCATGAGGATGATCCTTTGGTTCCCTTGCTGAGAGAGGCTCAGGAGCGTTTCATGACCTTGCCCGATCATCCAACGGCGGAAGTGCTTGCCAGGATGATCTATCGACAGATCAAGTCCCAGGGTTATCCAGTCGAGGAGGTGTTACTTTGGGAAACCGATTCAAGCTATGCCCGATATCGGGAATGACAAAAAGCCATGCCAACTCTGAAGCCCATTCATCCCTTCCGTACGCTGCAAGACACGTGTGAGTCCAAC
>JALVSV010000456.1 GCA_027024125.1 Methylothermaceae bacterium
GTGTTCCTGAGGCAATATCCATGAGCACTCGCACGCGGGTGGGATTTTCAGGATCGAGCTCGATGCGATCCACCCGGCCTACATTGACCCCACGGTACTTTACCGGTGCATTGGGGTTCAGCCCGGCAACCGACTCGTCGAAATAAGCCACATAGGGATGGTAACGGGTGAATCGAATGTCAGAAGCCAACCAGAGCCCCGCAACGATGGCCGTCGTCGACAGAAAAAGGACAAACAAACCGACCAACACGTAGTTCACTTTGCTTTCCATGCACGCTCCCTGGCCTGCTCGACCCGTCGGCCGGAAAAATAAGCCGCAATGGCGGGATGGGAATTTTTTGTCAGCTCCTCGATAGGTGCCACGGCAACGATACGGCGATCGGCGAGAAAAGCCACCCGGTCGGTGGCGCTCCATAATGTATCGAGATCGTGGGTCACCATCACTACGGTCAAACCCAACATCGACTTCAGTTCAACCACCAGATCATCGAAGGCACCCGCAGTGACAGGATCCAGCCCCGCCGTGGGCTCATCCAGAAACAGCACCTCTGGATCCAACGCCAGAGTGCGGGCCAGTGCTGCCCGCTTGACCATTCCACCGGAAAGTGCCCGTGGACATTTGGCAGCCGCCTCGGTTTCCAGACCAGCCAGTTGGATCTTGAGCATCACCACCTCACGTTTGAGCTCCTCTGGTAAACGGGTATGTTCGTCCAGTGGAAAACAGACGTTTTCAAATACCGTAAGGCTACTGAACAGGGCACCATTTTGGAACATGAAACCCAATCGCAGACGTAACCGGCGTTCCGCGGCTGGCGTGATCACGCGCGTATCATGGCCAAAAATACGGACCTCCCCACGATCCGGCCGGCGTAACAGCGCCATGGTATGCAGCAATACTGTTTTGCCACCTCCGGAAACCCCGATGATCCCAAGAATCTCACCGCGATACACCTCAAGCGACAAATCCTCGTGCACCACGTTGCGGCCAAAGCAGTTGTGAATGCCGCTCAACTGAATGATGGGCTCGGCCCTCATAGATCCAACGTATTGAAGACGATTGAGAACAACGCATCGACCACGATCACCAGGAAGATACTCTGGACCACACTACGGGTGGTGGCGTATCCCACGCTGGCGGCACCACCTCGCACCTGAAAACCCTGATGACACCCGATCGAGGTGATGATCAGAGCGAAAACAGGCGCCTTTACCAACCCAATCCAGAAAGAACTGGGCATCAGGAAGGTCTGTGGCAACCGCTCCAGATAACTTTCCAGGCTCACGCCGAACAACAGGTCGGAAACGACAATACCACCGACCAGACCAGCCAGGTCGGCGAAGACGATGAGCAGCGGCATCACCACGATCATCGCCACCAATTTGGGCAATGCCAGGATCTCGAGTGGATGAATTGCCAGACTGCGCAGGGCCTCCACTTCCTCCGTGATCCGCATGGCTCCAATCTGGGCAGTATAGGCAGATCCGGTACGCCCTGCCATGATGATCGCAGTCACCAGAGGAGCGATTTCACGCAGCATGGTCAGTCCCACCAGGTCGACGATGAAAATATTGGCGCCATACTGGTCCAGTGGATCACCTCCTTGGTAGGCAATCACAACTCCCATGAGAAAGGACAACAGCCCGACAATAGGCAGCGCATTCACGCCGGCGATCTGAATTTCGGCCAAAATCACTCGCAGACGGATACGGCGCGGATCCAGCAACCAGTATAGCGCCTGAAAAGTGAGAGAACCGATAAAGGCCAGATAGGCCAGCACGTCCTTCAGGATGGCCAGGGTGACCATGCCGAGGTGTTCCAACAGGCTCTGTTGTTCAGGAGGCGGAGGGATGACCGCCGGCATTTCCCTTACGAGTAACAGCAAACGGCGCTGTGTTTCGGAGAATCCCTTGAAATCGATCCTTTCGATTCCGGCCTGCTCAAGACGTGCGCTCAAGTCGAGGACAGCTCGCGCACCTGATGTATCCATCGCCGCAATCCCCAGGCCATCGATGACCACTCTCCGCCTGCCAGCGAGCATTTGAAGTCCAGCGGTCAACACGTCCTCAGACAAACAGAGCACGGTCCAGTCACCTGACAACAGAACACGGCCAGCCACGTCATCAACTTTCAGACGGGCAGGAATCGTGGCGGAAGAATCAAACATCGCCTGGCTACCTGATGATCACTGTTCTAGATTCAAAGAAGGTTCCAGTGCTCCAAACAAAACCCCTACCCCCCTTTTCAAAGGGAGGAATCTTTACCGCTACCCTACGCTTTCTCTTAACGGTCATGATGCGCCTGATCACCCCAGAAAATGAAAGATATTGTAGGGTGCGTTCTACGCACCATTCATTGGTGCATGGAATGCACCCTACGGCTGCTCCGCGCCTCTGCGGTGAATTGTGAAACTTTCACGGTAACGCCCATGATGCGCCTGATCACCCCGGAAAATGAAAGATCAAGTAGCGTCACGGATGCCGGAAAATCTTTTCACCGCAAAGGCGCAGAGGTCGCAGAGTTGTTGCAAAACAATCATCCTCTGCGTTCTCCGCGTCTCTGCGGTGAGTTCTCTTGATCTTTCACGGTGACTCTCATGAAATACAGCGACTTACACTCCGCAAGGATGAAAGAAGCTTTTTCACAACCCTGTGTCCTCTCACGGCATAAAGGGGTTACTTGACATCCCGTGATCCCCATCCCTTGAAAAAACCAACTATGCATAACAGGTATCCCCTTATCAGGAATCGACACCCTTCAGTAACCGTGAATGATTCCTGGCGGACTTCGTAGGGTAGATAGAAGCGCAGCCGAAACCAGCCATGGGATATTTGTTGGGTTTCACTTTGCTCTGCCCAACCATCTTTATCTTTCGGGAGGTGTTGGCACCCCATCATGGCAATTACCGTGGCTCTTGTAACCTCATCCCTGCCACGTCACCTCAAGCTGGCGCTGAAAAGCCATCAGAACACTTCGATGAAGCCTATGATAGCCTCCCCGATCCAAATATCGAAGGATTTGCCACCACTGCCTGCTTTTTTCCCGGTCTGGAAGAAAATTCGT